>DASPRM010000098.1 GCA_035624455.1 Terriglobales bacterium | reverse complement strand
TCAGATTTTCGATCCTGCCGGGCATGTCCGCATGTTTGTGGGCAGCCCGGGTATTGGACCGGGACAATTTCAGCTGCCCAATGGACTCTACATCGACAAGAACAACCGCGTGTACGTGGGCGATCAGCTCAACGGACGCGTGCAGGTGTTTCAGTTCCTGGGCAGCAAGTAAGGAGTTCTGTGCGCACTCGCGTGCAAGCAGAAGCTGTAACGGCTACCAATGTTTATTACCTAGGTAAAGCAGTACCAATCATCAGGAGGTCTTCATGAAATATCTACGCGTAGTCCTGATGCTGATACTGGTGGTCATGGTTGTCACCAGTATGAGCTTCGCTCGGGTCGATAAGGCGTTGATCATCAACGGTCCCCACGACCTGCGCGCCACCGGCAGCGGCGGTGTTGCCACCGGCTCCACCGGCGCCAGCTATGCCCTGTGCAATTACTGCCACATCGCGCACAAGTTTGCGTCTGATGGCGGTCTCGGACCCAACGGCCCCGCCCAACTCTTGTGGAACCACACGCTCAGCTCCTCCACGGCTTACACCGCGTACACGAGCTGGACGCAACAGGCCACCGACCTCAAGTCGCTGCAGGCAACTGGCACGGATGCTGACACTACCAACCCCAGCATCCTGTGCATGAGCTGCCACGACGGCACGGTCGCCCTGAATTCGACCTACACCGGGGCCATTGGAGCCATCAATGCCCTGCCAACCACCCGCGTCATTAACCCCGCGGATGCCAACAAGACCCACCCGGTCAACTTCACCTACGACGCCACATTGGCTTCCAATGCTGGGATGAAGGTTCCGGCTGGGCCGAACGGCGTTGACGTCAACACTGGCAATGCTGTGGTTCCGCTCTATGCAGGCAAGATGCAGTGCTCCACCTGCCATGAGCCCCACACCAACAGCCATTTGCTGTTCCGTAACTTCGCTGCCGTGTACACGGCCACCAATGGTTCCTGGTGCCTGTACTGCCACAGCGATGGCACAAAGAACCCAGGCTAGTAGTTAGTTCGGGGAAGGCGAGACTTCTCGCCTTCCTCATCTTTGAAATTGATGCGCGTGTTCGTCAGATTCAACGCGGAGGGTGGCAGTGAGGCGGCGCTGGGAGAAGTTCGCGATCCTGATGGCGGTGGTGATCACCAGCGCGCCGCTGATCGCCCAGTACGTACCCTGGTATGAAGAGCAGCAGCCGCGCTGGCGCCTCACCGGAGCAATTGGCTTCGATTTTCACCACGGCAGCCTGGACACCGAGACGCTGGGCCAGAGCGGAAACACCACCGATACACTGTTCGGCGGAACCGTGGACGCGACCCTCTCCGGCCACCTCTTCAATCCTCAATTCCTGAACTTTACCGCGAATGTCAGCGATCTCCAGTCTGGCGGCACCACCTCGAGCAGCGGACCCCTGCCCGCTTACGAAAATCGTAACGGTGCGCTGAGCTACGGCATCTACGCCAACATCCTGGAAGGGCGGGGCATGCCCCTGCTGGTTCACTTCGTGCACACCGATAGCGGCATCGTGTCGAACCTGACTCACCAGAACCAGGGAACGCAGGAGTACGGATTTGACTGGCGGCCCCGGCTGCCGCACGTCCGCAACATCTATCTCAACTACCGCGACACCGATTCCAACGTCGCAATTCCCACGTCCCTCTATCAGACCAACAACACCCAGAAGGTGTTTCAGGCCACAGCCAACGACCGGCTATTCGGGTGGGAGTGGATGGGCGGATACTCGCGCATCAACCAGGACGTCAGCACCGTCGGTGCCACCGTTCTGCCGGAAGCTGCTGTCGATCACGCCTGGAACCAGAATTTCGATATCAAGCGCAACTTCCTGGATGGCGCGTTGACGGTCACGGCGGGCGAGCAGGGCACACACGACCGCCAGGTGGGATCGCTGGGCACCAATGACTTCAACCTGCTGGGCTATCACGCTTCGGTGTTTTACCGGCCGACAGAGAAGCTTTCTACCAGCGTCTCGTATGCGTACCAGGAATTTGAGAACGGCCTGGTGGAGTCGCCGGACACGCCGGGGCAGATTTTTGTCCTTCCCACCAACACCTACACCGCCCTGAGCGAGAACACCAACTACAAGCTTTCCAATTCGCTGACGGTGGGCGGAGGCGTGAGCTACTCCTCCACGGTGGTGCCTTCGACGACAGAGACCTTGGAGAAGACGGTCACCCCCTTCGTAAGCGCACAACTGCAGCACAAGTGGGGCAGCTTCGACGTTGGCGCTAACGGCCGGGTGGGCTACAACATGACGGTCAGCGACCTGGGCCGCGACGCCAACGCGACTTCGTGGGAGGCCGGGGCGCACGTTTCCCACGGCAGTGTGCAGGCAATACGCTGGACAGCGGGCTACCAGGGGAACCACAGCGTGCTGCCGCAGATCGTCGGGCAGTACAGCGATGTCCGTAAAGCGTCACTGACAGCGGAAAGCGACCATTTTGACGGCTGGCGGCTCACTGCGGGGATGGATTACACGCAAAACAACGCCCTGACCATCGGCGGCCTATTCAATGCCGGGGGCTTCGGCTTCAACGCCGGCGCCTCGCGCGAGCACTACGGCCTGCGCTTCTACCGCACCCACATCAACGGCAACGGATCGATCTTCCCAACCACGTTGAATACCGGGTCCTATATCGTGGTGCTTCCGGTCTCGCTGTTGGTGAGTTCGCCGCTGTTGGACAAGAACACAACCTCTACTGGACTGACGGGCTACTACAACTGGCGGCGGTGGCTGATTTCTGGATCGTTCACTCGTGAGGCTGATGTGTTCTCCCAGACCAATCAGCTCTACAACAACGTCGACATCGAGGCCCGCTATACGCTGGGCAAGGTAACGCTGGAGGCGGGCTATACCAGGAACCTGCTGAACGTGGGGAGCGGCAACAGCCTGAGTGGAACATTATTTAACCGCTTCCATTTCCGCATCACCCGGGCCTTCACCCTGTTTTAAGGGAGGCATTTGACGAGGCGACTAACGTGACGTTCTCTTCCAAGGCGGGCAGGAAAGATGTGGGCAAGAAAACAGTGGGGAAGAAAGTTCTGGGCTTCTCCCTCACGTTGGTCGTTGTGATCCTCTGCTTTGAACTGGCACAACCGCGCATCGAAGCCGTCGATCGTCAGCCTCCGCGGAATCTTCCCTCGCAACTGGAGTGGGTGGGAGCGGTGCGCAACGCCGCCGACGTCATCGGAAAGGAATCGCGCTTCAAGTGGCTGATGAAGAAAATCGTTGGCCTGGACGACCGCCAGCGCGCCATGCTGGCCCCTTACGGAATCGCAGTCGATTCCCGCGGGCGGATGCTGGTGGTGGACACGCGCGCTCGGCTGGTTCATGTCTTCGATCCCGAGCACCACAAGTACCGCACGTTCCGCGCTCCCGATCGCGACCCCTTTGCCTCGCCCATCGCCATTGCCCTGGACGCGAACGGCCTGATCTACGTTTCTGACTCCATTCGTTCGCGCATCTTCGTCTTCAATCCCGAAGGCAAGTTCCTGCGCACGATCGGGGCGCTGGGCAAGAACGAGAGCATCTTCAAGCGCTCCACCGGAATCGCCATCGATCGCCAGCGTCAGCGGCTATACGTCGTAGACACGGTCGCCATGAAGGTGATCGTCCTCACCCTGGACGGGCAGTTGATTCAGCGCGTCGGCGAGCGCGGACTGGAAGCCGGCCAGTTTAACTTTCCCACCCAGATTGCGGTTTCCCCCGATGGCAGCTTCTGGGTAGTCGATTCGCTGAACTTCCGCGTGCAGCATTTCGATGCGAACTTTCAGGTGGTAAACGGATTCGGCCGCCTGGGAGATTCCATCGGCGAATTTGACAAGGCCAAGGGCATCGCCCTCGACAGCCGGGGCAATGTTTATGTCGTCGACGGCTTCCGCGATCGCGTGCAGGTGTACACGCCGCAAGGCCGTATCCGCTTCTACTTTGGGCAAACCGGGCCCGCCGAAGGCCAGTTCTTCCTGCCCACCGGAATCACCATCGACGAGCACGATCGCATTTACGTCGCCGACAGCTACAACCGGCGGGTGCAGATATTCCATCTCCGCCCCGATGCGCAATTAGCGGAAATGCCTTCGCGAGGGGGGAACTGATGCGGCGCGCCACCATCGCGGCCGCTCTGTTGCTGGCTGCCGGCCTGGTCGCCCAGCTTCGCGGCGGATCCGCCGACAAGATGGCGATCGTGAACTCCCGCCATGATTTCCGGGTTACTTCCACCGCGACGGTCAAGGCCGCGCAAACCCTCCCCGATGCCGGAGAGCAGCTCTGCATCTTCTGTCACACCCCACACAACTCCAATCCCGGCACCGAGCTTTGGAACCAGACCATGGGCACGCGGGATTTTGCCACTTACACCAGCACCACCTTGCAGTCCACGGTGCCGCCGGTCACCTCTTCCGATCCTTCCAAGCTGTGCCTGAGCTGCCATGATGGCACCATCGCGCTCGGAGACACGGTGCGCAACGGCCAAATCATGTTCGTCTCCGGATACGAGAATGGTTTGCCCGCGAGCAGCCCATCGAACCTGGCAGGATATTCAGGATACGGCTTCACCGACGATCATCCTTTTGCCTTTTCACCCAATCTCGCCAATCCGCAGATGCAGCCGCCGCCCACTGGCGATCCGGTGAAGATGTTTTCCGGCAAAGTCCAGTGCACCACCTGCCATGAGCCGCACAACGAAAATCAGGACCCCACCATGGGCATGTTTCTGGTGAAGAACAACCGCGCTTCGGCAATGTGCATAACCTGTCACAAGCCCAACGGCTGGATCGGATCGGCACATCAGAGTCCGCCCGATCCCGTGCAGGATGCCCGTTACACCAGCAACCAGGGTGCGCATACCGGCTATATTGGCGTGGCCAATAATGGCTGTGAGAGCTGCCACAAGCCGCACTCCCCACAGGTGGGGCAGCGGCTGGTCAAGTTTCCCGAGGAAAATGTCTGCTTCCAGTGCCATGACGGCACCGTAACCACGCTCAACGTCAAGAATGAATTCGCCAAGCAGTACAAGCATCCGGTGATGCTGACCCCTTCGGTGCACGACGAATCGGAAGGTCCGAACTCGGCTCAGTTTCCCTTGCCGGAGAACGCCCCGGGCACTCCGCGCCACGCCGAGTGCATGGATTGCCACAACAGCCACTTCGCCCAGGCAACTCCTGTCGGCTACGCGCCTCAGGCTCCGCGAGTGACCCCGCCCTTGCGCGGCGTGCGCGGCCAGTCGTCCGCCAACACCTTTCTGCCGCAGGCAGTCAACGAATACGAAATCTGCTTCAAGTGCCACGCCGACAGTGCCAACAAACCGCAGAGCACGGATAGTGGCACCGCTGGATTCGGATACGGGAGAAATGCCAAGCGCCAGTACGATGTGGGCAGTCCCAACGCTTACAACCTCCGCATCTCATTTGCCAACGGCATTTCGTCGCATCCGGTCACCATGCCAGGGAATGTACCCGGCACCCAGGTGCCAAGCTTGCGTGCGTTCATGATCTCCAAGGGCGGCAACAACATCGGCAGCCGTCCCCTCAGCATGAACAGCTCCATCTTTTGCACGGATTGTCATAACAACGACACCGGAGTGCAGACCATCGATGGCGGCACCGGACCTTCCGGAGTGCATGGTTCCAACTTCCCGCACCTGCTGGAGCGATCGAGCCTGATGGAGCCCGCTCCCGGATTGCCCGGCGCAGCCTCGCCCGGACTCGGAGCCTATAGCCAGGACAATTTCCGGCTTTGCGACAAATGCCACGATCTGACCATCGTGATGGGCACCACCACCACCTTCCCGCTTCATGGAGAGCACATGCAGATCGCGGGCGCTGCCTGCAGCACCTGCCATTCTCCGCACGCATCGGGAGCGCTGATGCTGGTGAACTTTGATACCACGGTGGTGGGCGGGACTCCCAGTTGGACACGGACCGCGCCCGGGCAAGGCACCTGCACGCTGGTCTGCCACGGCGTCAACCACACGGGGTTCCCTTATCCGCTGCCCCCCGGCTGGACCATGCCGGCGAACGCCAGCGCGGCGATGCCGGCAACTACGATGGTGAAGAGCCATTGAGCAGAAGTATGAAGTCAGAAGTTCGAAGTAAGAAGTTCGAGAACTGCCTCGGGACCGGAACAGACGCTCCTGTGATGGTGATCACAGGCTTGGGTGATTTGTGCGAATGGCAAACATCGCGCCCGGCCCTATGCTCAAAAAACGCAGATATTCGCGGAGGACAGCGGTGAAAAGACCGGTATTTCTGCTTCTGATCTCATCTTTACTGTGCGGCCTTGGTTGTTCCAACAGCGGTAGCAATCCGCAAAACGGCGCCGAGCTGAGCACCTGGGTGCGCCTTAAAGCAGGATTGAACGCCCGTCTCACCGGAGGCAAAAAAGCGATCCTTCGCTCCAGTCAGGCCAAGGCGGCGGCCAAGAGCTACAAGATGCAGGTGGAAATGCGCCTTCATCCCGGCGACCCCTTCATCACCGTGGAAGAAGTATCGTGTCCCGATAAATTACGGATGACCGCGAAGCTCGGTGATCGCCCCATGTATGAGGCCTTCCGCATCGGCCACACCAGCTATGTGATGGATCAAGGCAAGTGGGTCACCAGCCCGGTCCCGCCGGATGTTTATCCCTGCGGAGACAACCCGGGCGCCTCCGCTCCCTGGGCCATCCTCAACGAAGGCCGCGATATGAGCAGTTCCCTGGCGCAATTGGTCACCAAAGCCAACGCCACCGTCACTGCGGGCAATCTCGTCGTAGTGAATGGTTCGCCCTGCCAGGAATGGGAGGTTGCCTTTGGGCATCCCGGCAGCAAACCGGCGGGCGGTCACATGGGAAATATGCGTTACACCATCTGCATCGATACCACCACTCAATTGCCGGCGCAGGTGGTCATGGGAACTGGCGGCATCCTTATCAAGTATTACGATTGGAACCAGCCAGTGGACATCACCGCTCCGTTATAAGACCAATGTGCGATGAGTGATGAAGTCGATGCCGGCCATCGCGAAAACTCGCAAGCAACACAAACCGAAAGCCGGCGATGAAGGCCGGGCATTGCGAGCCGACCCGGTTGCAGTTCCTCATCCGCTGCCGGCCTCGCGCCGTCTTCTATTTTCCTTTCTGCTGGCGCTAATCATTCTCTATCCCGTCTGGTTCGCGATTCACTATCGCGGTGTCTACGATCCGGATATCTGGTGGCACCTGCGCACCGGACAGTGGATCCTCGAACACAAGAGCATTCCGCATTTGGACCTCTTTTCCACGCTGAGAGGAAAATCGTGGGTTCCTTATAGTTGGACCTTCGATGTCGTCATGGCCTTGCTGTACCGAGACTTCGGCTACTTTGGAGTATTCGTTCTCTATCCGGTCAGCATGGCGCTGGCAATAGCGGCGGTCACGGTGGCCATGGTGCGCCGGCTTCGGACTGGACCGGCTGCATCGCTGGCAGCGACGGCTGCCGTACTCGTGGCGATCTCGCCCATTTTTGCCCCCCGCCCCGGACTGATCAGCGTTTTATTCTTCGCGGTTCAACTATGGCTTCTGCTATCGGTTTCGCAGTCCGGAAGCTTGCGAGGCCTGGCCGTCCTCCCTGCCCTATACCTGCTGTGGGCGAATGTGCATGTGCAATTCATCTATGGACTGGCCGCCCTGGGACTCTTTGCCGCCGCGCCGCTGGCACATCGTCTGTGGCCACGGTTCGAGTCTGCTGAGGAGCCGGCTCTGAGAACCCGATCGGCAGTCCTTCTGGGCTGCGTCGTCGCTACGCTGATCAACCCCTTCGGCCTGAAGATCTATTCCACCATCCTGGGATTCGCCACTCAGTACGGGCAATGGCGCTATCTCGAGGAATTGCAGTCGCCAACCTTTCGCAGCCTGAACAGCTACGTCTTGCTGCTCTGGATCTTCGCAGCCTGGCTGTTGGTGGGCCGGAACCGAACTGTCTGGCGTTGGCAGACAGTCTTGCTGCTCTGTGGCTGTCTCGTGGCATTCCGCCAGGTTCGCGACATCTGGCTTGCCGCGCTGGCCGGTCTATGTGCGATGCGGCCCGAATCAAACAGCGATCTCACGGTCGACCCCGCGGGCGGGCCAGCTCAGCGGCTGCCGCTCTACTCTTGGGTGACGGCAAGCCTCGTCATCGTGGGAACACTGATTGTCGGAGCGCTTCATCCCTTATCTCAGACAGGGCTGGAAGCGGACATCGCCGACGAATTTCCCGTGAAAGCTGCTGCTTATGTGCGCCAGCACATCTCTCGCGGAACGATATATTGCGATCTTACCTGGGGCGGGTTTTTGCTATGGACCGTACCAGATATGCAGGTCTCACTCGACAGCCGCACCAGTGTGCACAGTGATCTGCAAGTTGAGCGCGCTATGGCTGTCTGGTCCGGTGTGCGCGACTGGGCCAGCGATCCGGAACTGCTATCGGCGCGAGTCGTGGTCGCCAATCCCAGCCAGCCGCTTACGTCGCTGCTGCGCCTCGACCCGCGATTTCGCGTCACCTATGAAGACGGCCAGGCGGTGGTGTTCGAGCGGTAACGAGCAATTAGCAGTCAGCGCTCAGCACTCAGCAGTCAGCAATCAGCAATCAGCAATCAGCAAGCAACCCCTCAGGGGCTGGCCAGATTCCTGAAGTGCCGAAGAAAAATCAGGGCAGGCAATCTCGCCCGCCCCATTTGCTTATCCTCACCGAGATGTACTCGCCCCACTCTGCGCCGCTACTTGCGCGCCTGTGTGCGTTGCCCTTCTGTCTGTATTTGCGACAACAAGTTCTGATCCTGCTGTTGCAGCGACTCTGGTAGTTTCGCATAAGCAAGGCTCTCTGCCTGGCTCTGCCCCTGGGTGACGATGTACTCGACGAAATCCTTGATCACCTTCCCCTTATTCGCGTCCTTGGGCTCCTTGGGAATCAATAGATAGGTTAGGCCCGCGATGGGATAGGCATCTTTGGCCGAAGCCGGCGGGTCAACGATTGGTGTGCGAACGTCTTTGGCAAGCTCCGAGTTGAAAGCGTTGATGGCCGCCGTAGCTGCCTCTGCGCTTGGCTCAACCCAACTGCCTGCACGGTTTCGGATCGCAGCCACTGGCAGCTTATTTTCCGTTGCGTAGGTCAGCTCCACGTATCCAATGCCGCCGGGGGTCTGTTTCACCACTCCGGTGACGCCTTCACTGCCTTTGCCACCGAGTCCCACGGGCCAGTTCACAGAAATTCCGGCACCCACTTGCTTTGACCATTCCGGATTGACCTTCGCCAGGTAGGTGGTGAAGATGTTGGTCGTGCCGCTGCCGTCGGAGCGATGCGCCACCACGATGGCATTGTCAGGCAATGCCACACCCGGATTGTCCTTCTTGATCGCGGGATCCTGCCAGGTCTTGATCTTCCCCAGATAAATTCCCGCCAGTGTATCTGGACTCAGTTTGAGAGAGCCTTTCACGTTGGGCAGGTTGTAAGTAATGCAAACCGGCCCCGCACTCTCGGGAATTTGCACCAGCGGAGGCATTTCTTTCAGCTCATCATCCTTCAAAGCTGCATCGGAGGCGCCGAAATCGATCACGCCTTTCTTCAATTGCTGTATACCGCCGCCGCTGCCGATCGACTGATAGTTGATCTGAACTCCCTGGTGGGAGCTCTGAAAATCGCTGATCCACCGCGTCATCACGGGATAGATAAACGTGCTTCCCGCTCCAATGACCTGATTGGAATTGCTGCTCATCTGAGAGGCGCTCGGCAGTGACTTCGATCCTGAACTGCACGCCGCCACTATCAACAAGCTCAATAATGCGATGGCCAATGCCAGGTCAGCCACCTTGTTTAGTTTGCGTCGCATTCGATACTCCTTTGGCCAACAAAGGTTTCGTTCAGATTTGCGATGCCAACCGGCAGTCTCGCGATGCCACCCAAAAAACCGCGAATATTAAAGGAATGTGAATTCCTGAGGGCCAGGAATGAGAGCCATGCACCCAAACGGAAAAATTGCCCAGGCGGGAGCGCTATCTAGGAGAAAGCCTGTAGGAGTGGCGCTAGAACGAGGCCGTTTGTGCACGATGGAATCGTCTCGACGAAACTATGAAGCGCCGAGAACAATTCTGGAAGGTTGCACCGGACATGCCTGAAGAAAGGGCCCGGCTTCTTGCTCAACCCTTCGGAATACTGCGAAAAATCTCTTGTGATTCGTGCGCTTCGTGAGATCCGTGGCAGTTGCTGGATCAGTTTTTCGCCATGCCGGTCATGCCACCCTGCGCGTGCTGGCGAGCGCGGGCGATCAGTTCTTCGACCCTGGCTTTATTGGGATAATCAGGATTGGTCTGCAGCAGCTTTTCCCAGGCCTGCAGCGCTCCTGCCGGATCCATGCGGCCCTGCCACTTCACGATCCCCATGTTGAAAAGAGTTCCGGCGTGCGAGGGTTTGTACTTGAGACCCTTCTCGAATTCTGCGATGGCGCGGTCGGAATCGCCGCCATAGAAGTAGCAGCTTCCCATATCCGAGCGGACATCGACGTTATCCGGCCGAATCGCCAGCGATTTCTGGTAATAAGGGATGGCGTCCTGATACTGCTGCGCGTCGTAGTAAGCGTTTCCAATCTGTGCCAGCAGCTCCGCATTTTTGGGATCAGTCTTGAGCTTAGCCAACAGCGGCTCCGCTTGTTTCTGCGCCATGTGTGCCAGTTGCTCAGGGGTAACCTGCTGTCCGGCAGGCATGGCGGCGGGCGCTGCCGCCGATTGAGTGCTTGCTGGCGTCGTAACTGCAGCCGAACCCGAGCCGCGGACCAGATATCCGACAGCGATTCCGGCAATCAGGCAAATTATCGAGAGCACGTAAGCCTGCGTGCTGGTCCAGGTCTGCCCCGATCCTCGTCTCGGTTCCTCGTTGGTCGCCATCGAACCTCCTCAGCCTGGGAGCGCAGAGATCCACCTGCCCCCGGCATTTGTGTAGGGCATCCTGAGTACCAATTCTGAAAATTCACGTGCTATTTCGCCGCTAAGAAAACACAAGGGTTGCGCAGGATTGGCACGTTGGTTGTGAGTACCGGTTTGGGGAAAATTTGGGCGATCTCACTCGTTGCCGGGTGATTTGACGCGTTTGTCATCGAACCTCTGTCGGCTAAGCTGATGCTCCACCGTCGATCGCAGTGGCATTTTGGATGCACTCCCCAATTGCAATTTCGCAGGCGCAAGCGCCCGCGCAGATTCCAAAAAGGATGGCCAGAACTGCCAAAGTCGGACGCTCAGGTGTCGCCGGGACCAGCGCAATCCCGGAGCCTCAGGTGGTTGGCTTGCAATCCACCCGGCAAAGTTCACTGTTGCTTTGGCTCACTCTCCACCGAGCAACCGCAATCAGCCTGGTCGCGTTGTTCGCATTCGCATTTGCGGTGCAGGGCGCGATCCGCAGAATGCCGCTGCCCTCGAACATGGATGAATTCAGCGCGTTGGTAGCTGCCGATACCTTCGCCCACGGGCGCGTCACCAATCCAACTCATCCCATGTGGGTTCATTTCGAAACTCTGCATGTCCTGATGAAGCCTTCCTACACCTCAAAGTATCCGCCTGGACCAGCGTTGTTCCTCGCCCTGGGCCAGGGGATCTTCGGATCCCCGATCTGGGGAATATGGCTGACCACGACGCTCGCCTGTGCCGCCGTGACCTGGATGCTGATGGGGTGGATGCCTGTTCGATGGGCAATGCTGGGCGGCGCACTCGCGGCAGTCCAGTCGATCATCGTGGCCTGGAGCCGCTTCTACCTGTGCTGCAATCTGGGGGTGTTTGCCGGCGCGCTCTTATTAGGCGCGGCCAAGCGGCTTGAGCGTCGCCCCACCAGCCGTGACGCGACATTGTTTGCCATCGCCATCATCGTGCTGGCGAATACTCGTCCTTACGAAGGCGCCGTGTTGTCGCTGGCGGCAACCGCATGGCTCATTGGGAAGGGAAATCATCATGCGCTGCTCCGCTTATTGCCGCTCGCGGTAGTCCTGCTCGCCGCCGGTGTGGTAGCGATGGGCTACTACAACTGGCGCGTGACCGGGTCCCTCTGGCGTCTGCCTTATGCCGAGCACTTGCGGCAGTATGACATGGCTCCTTCCTTCTGGCTGCAGTCGGCACAGCACATGCCCGAGTATCGTCACGAAAACATCTACATGTTTCATCAATGGGAGCTCGATAGCTACCGCGACATTCATGCTCGGGGCGGCGCCGAAATCCTGCTGAAGCGGCCGCTCATTCTTGTGTGGTGGGTGGGTGACTTCGTGGCCTTGGCAATGCTTGCCATCGTGCCCGCCCTGCGTCAACGGTGGCTTCGGCCCGTGCTGCTGCTCTCGATCGTCTTCTTCATGGCGCTTCTCTTTCCTACCTGGCTGAACAGCAATTACATCAGCCCCAGCCTGCCACTGTACTTTTTGCTCCTGACTCTGGCTCTGCGGCGCTTGTCCAGGCTGCGCTTGCCTGGAATTGCTGTTCCAATCGGTCCACTCGTGGTGGCTGCCTTGGTGCTTGTGGCTGTCGTACTGGCTTTCGCGGATCCTCACCCCATCGAGTTGAACGATTCCAACTACGGCTACCAACGCGCCCAGATGATTCACGACCTCAAGCAACAAGGCGGACAACATCTGGTTCTCGTGCGTTACACGCCCAATCATGACAAAGCCGAGGAGTGGATTTACAACGCTGCGAGCATCGACTCCTCAGCGGTGGTGTGGGCGCACGATATGGGTCCGATGTGGAACCGCGAGTTGCTGAATTACTACCCCACACGCCGCGTCTGGCTGCTCAACGCCGACGCGCGTCCTCCGCAACTCCTCCCCTACCCTGGAATTAAGAGGTGACCCAGATGAGTGGATTTTCTTGCCAGGTTGCTGCCGGTCATGGGTTCGATCAGTATGCTGAGAATTATCAGCAGGTTTTGGGAGACGCTCTTTCTGTTACCGGAGAAAATGCCGACTACTTTGCCTCCCGTCGCATCTCCTGGTTCGCAGCTCAATTGCATCGCCGGGGCCGAGCACCGCAAGCTGTGCTCGACTACGGATGCGGAGTAGGAAATAGCGCTCCCATCCTTTTGCACTTCACGGGAGCCAGTTCGCTGCTCGGGGTTGATATATCGCGACAGGAGATCGAGCAGGCGCGGCGATTCTACGGTTCAGGGCACGCAAAGTTCATCAGTCTGGATGAGTTTCTCCCCGCCGGGCAGACGGACGCCGCCTATTGCAATGGCGTCTTTCACCACATTCCTCCCGAGAAGCGGCTGGAGGCGGCCTCAACAGTTTGGCATGCACTGCATCCGGGAGGGTTGTTTGGATTCTGGGAAAACAACCCGCTGAATCCCGGAACTCGCTACGTCATGTCGAAATGCGCCTTTGATGAAGATGCGATCCCTCTTACTCACTGGGAAGCAAAGCGGCTGGTGAAACGGGCAGGATTCGAAATTCTCGCCACTGACTTCCTCTTCTTTTTCCCGAGCTCGCTGGCGCCGTTGCGCTTCCTCGAACCTGTCCTGTCGAAGTTGCCGCTGGGAGGCCAATATCAGATTCTTTGCCGGCGCCCAGAGTAGCTCACCGCCGGCGCAGACCGAGTATGCTCAAGAAGAAACTGGAGAGGGAAATCTGCACGCCGAGCGTTACTGACAGCATAGTGATCGCCACCAGCCGCACTATCTTTACTGGATCCAGCGAGCCAAAGCCCATCGCATCCCAGCGCAGCAGCGAATAGATACCTGTGGCGAATCCGGCCACCATAAGAACGGCTCCAGTGACGAGACCGGTTTCGAGCTTCACATAGCGAAATAGATTTGCGAAGCGGGGATCATCGGGAAGCAGCCCTTCCGTGATCGCGAAGACCTTCGTGAAGACCGCGAACAGCACCGCCTGAAATCCCACCAGCACCGCCAGCACTGCATAAAGCAGCGTGTGAATGTCGAAAGTGACGCCGCCCACGTGACGCGGTCCCGGCAGCAGCCACAGCGCGGTGAGTGCACCGATCAGCATCAGCAGCCCGCCAGGATACAGGAAGAGCCAGCGAGGGCTGTACATCAACAGGAAACGCAGATGGCGCCAGCCATCGCTCCAGCTCCGCAGATGTGGCGCGCGGTCGCGTCCATCAGGAGACAAGGTCGTCGCTACCTCCGCGATGCGCATGCCGAAAAGCGTAGCTTTCACCACCATCTCACTGGCGAACTCCATGCCTGTTGTCTGCAGATCCATGCGCTGGTAGGCGTCTTTGCGAAAAGCACGCAGTCCGCAATGGAAGTCCCCACATGGACTGTCGAAGAGCAAGCGTCCGATTCCCGTCAGTACCGGATTGCCAAGATACTTATGCAGCGCCGGCATGGCATTGCGCCGGATACCGCCGCGGAATCGATTTCCTATGACCAGGTCCGCTCCGCCCCGCAGCTCGGTCAGGAACTTGGGAAGATCTCCAAAGTCGTAGCTGGCGTCGGAATCACCCATTGCGACGTAGGTCCCGCGCGCCGCAGCGATACCTCCCATCAGAGCGCTGCCATATCCGCGCGACGCTACCGGCACTACTCGGGCTCCCATCCACTCCGCGATCCCTTGTGAGCCGTCTGTACTCCCGTTATCTGCCACGATAATCTCGCCTTCGATACCATGTGCCGCAAACGTGATTTGAATCTGACGAATACAGCTGGCTAACGTCGAGGACTCATTCAGGCAAGGCATGACGACCGAGATTTCGGGCTGATTCGAAGCAGCCTCGCGGATTTCGGCGCCGGATGCCGGGACCGCCCTTGGCATCGCCTTTTCCCGGCACGGGGGTAAACTGATCTGGGCTTCACTCGTGGCCATTCTATTGATGGAGAGCACGGCTCATACCAGCATGCGTGACTCCGTGCTGCTGATTCTCTGTGACTTAGCGGGCTCAACTAGCTGAACGTGGGGACAGATACTCAAAATTCTCCGGGAAAATGCGCTATTTGCCCCACTTAGGACTTGGGATCAAACAATGCACCTGAAATCTACTTCCGACGAGACTACAACCGAGATCCACCACCACCGCCGGCAGTCCCCGATCCCTGTGGCCGCTGTGCTGCTCTACGGGCTCGCTCTCGTCGCTTTCTGGTTTGCCGCCCAGCACTTCAATATGGAAGAGCGCATCGGCGGCCACCTGCCCAGCACCTTCGCCAGCTTTGCCCTGTTGTTCACTCCTTACTGGTTTTTTGGATTTGGACTGGACGAGACTCTGCGTCACAGGTTGTTCAGCCCCGCTTCCCGGGTGCTCGCGCCGGCGGTGCTTCTGATCCCCTACTTGATATTCGCTTTGCCGCGGGGTGAATTTCGGTTTTTCTATGCCGTGATTCTGGTTGCCATTCCCGTCGGACTGGCCGCCTTGTTCGAGTTTGTGCCGCCGCAAAGCAACCGGCTCGCTTGGCAGGATGTTGTGGCCCTGGTTGTGGTGGGATTTCCGGTGGAGTTTCGTCTGCTCGCGGGATCATGGCCTCACTCCGGCCTCAGTGCCCTGCCCAAAATCTTGCTGGTTGATTCCGCGCTCTACGTCTTCCTCGTCCTCCGCAGGCTGGAGGGAGTGGGCTTCGATTTTCGGCCACGTCTGCGCGATCTCGCGATCGGCCTGAGGGAATGGACGTTTTACGCCCCGATCGCGATTGGGCTGGGCCTGGCTCTCGGCTTCATCCGGTTTCATGCCGGCTGGCCGCCTCTCTCGAAGGCTTTGTCCGCCCTCCTGATCACATTCTTCTTTGTCGCCATCCCCGAGGAACTCTTCTTCCGCGGCTTGCTGCAAAATCTGCTGGAAGCGCGGATTGGACGCGCAAATGCCTGGGTGACCGCCTCGGTAATCTTCGGATTGTCACACTTCAACAAGCCCTTACCGTTCAACTGGCGCTATGTCCTGCTGGCGACGATTGCGGGGTTGTTCTACGGTCGAGCCTGGCGCGACCGCAGGCGCCTGCTGACGTCAGGCACCACCCATACCCTGGTCGATGTGGTTTGGTCTTTGTGGTTTCGTTAACGGCAAGATCAGCGTTCCGCCACAATCGGTTTGCCCGCTGCAGCAGGCTGCCAGGCGCGCGGCATCACAAACTCCAGCCTTTCCAGACCGAAGATCCGCCTGGCATTTTCACGTAGAAGCTTTTCCCGGACTTCGCTCGGGAACGGCATGGTCTGAACCACAGGCAAACAAACTTCCCACGGATAGCCGTTGCTGCCCCAGAGACAGCGCCCATCTAGCAGCGGCAAGCTGGCGAGCTCGCGAAGATCCTCTCTCCTCAGCGCGTGGGAATCAAACGCGAAGCACACATTCTCGCAGCGCTCTGCCAGCCGCTCCATATCCGCTGCCAGCCAGCCGCTCTGGGCCACTACGAACGTCGCCGTCTCGAAATCCCACAATACCCGCGCCATGGCCGCTGGCGTCAGCCCATCGCTGAAGTCGCGCAGGTGCCGCATATCGAGGATGACTGGAACATGCCACTCCGCCGCTTTGGCATATAACGGGTACATGCGGCGGTCATTAACCGAGAGTCCAAAGCTTCCCGGATGCACGTGCACTCCGCGGAACCCATACAGCTTCACTGCAGTCTCCGCTTCCTGCAGGCTCTGCGAAATGTTGTGCGGGCTGTAGCCGGCAATGCCGACAAATTTTTGAGGATAGGGCAGCGTATACCGCAGGACGTCGTCGAGAGCGGCATCTTCGCACATCCAGCGCCGCTCGCAGGACCAGCGCTTGCATTGGGAGATCAGGACTTTCTCCAGGCCAGCGCGGTTCAGCAATTCCAGTGCCCGCTCTACCGGTTCGTGACATCGCGGCTCCCCTGCACCGGCTTCCACCAGGCCTTGGCGGGCAGGCGGGAAGTACATCACGTCAATCGCTGAATTATTCGCCATGCGCCCACCTCCCGACCCTCTAACGCTAGCTCCGGCAGTCCGCACTCACTGTGCGGATCGTCACTGGCCCCAGTGACGCGACTCACGGGTTGGAAGACCGGGGTCCGGCTGTTACACTGGCTCGCGGACGGCGATGGAGTTCGCCATAACCGCTCCGCACACGAGCTGATAACTCCTACCAAACTCGTTTTGGAGAACTCCATTTGGCCGCGATCGTCTGGATTTCCTTAGGCGCAATTCTGGGCGCCAATGCCCGTTACTTTCTCAGCCGTTGGGTGGCACTTGTCTGGTCGCCGGCATTTGCCTGGGGCACGCTGATCATCAACATCAGCGGCAGCTTCGTCCTGGCATTTTTCCTGGTGTGGACCACGGAACGCGTTCTCGCCGATCCTCGGTGGCGGCTGATGATTGCCGTAGGCTTTTGCGGCGCGTACACGACCTTCTCCAGCTTTGCCTTCGAGACCATGGCCTATTTCGAGCAGGGCCAGTGGACGCTGTTCGCGCTGAACATTCTGGCCAGCAACCTTCTCTGCCTGGCGGCTGTCCTCGCCGGTGCGGCGCTGGCGCGGGTGCTATAAAATGCCGCTCCTCATGGGTGTGCAGGTTACCATGTATCTCAACGAAGCCGACAAGTGGCACCACAAGCCGTTGCATGTAGAGATCCTGAATTATCTGCGGCGGGAGAATGTAGCGGGCGCCACTGTCCTGCACGCAGTTGCAGGCTTTACTGGCAGGCAGCAGGTCCACACCAGCCACCTGGTGGATGCGGGTGGAAATCTTCCCATCCTGCTTACCTTCATTGATACCGAAGAGCACATACAACGCGTGCTGCCTACTCTTCGCGAAATGGCGCCCCACCGGCTCATCGTCCGGGAAAACGTGGAGATCGAACAGGGTCTGGGCTGACCAGCGTGCTCGCACAGACCCCTCAGCCGCGCCCCCGGACTTATCTCCTCGCCCTGGTTCTGCTCTGGCTGGTGATTTATGTACCTGGACTGTTTGCCCCCGCGCTCTTTGACGATGCGGATTCGGTGCACGCGGAAGCCGCGCGAGAGATCCTGGTCCGCCACGATTGGGTCACGCTGCACGCCGACGGCATTCGCTATCTCGAAAAAGCGCCGTTGCTCTACTGGACCATCGCAGCCAGCTTTCGGGGGTTCGGCGTTCACGAATGGTCGGCGCGTCTGCCGCTGGTTCTGGGCATGCTGGCAACTATGCTGGCCGTGTTCGCGCTCGGCCGCCGGGCTTATGGAGAGAAGGCCGGCTTTTACAGCTCGCTGGTGCTGGCTACCAGCCTCGGGGCCTACATCTTCACTCGCATCCTGATTCCAGATCTCCTGCTGGGCCTGTGGCTCACGCTGAGCTTCTACTTCTTCTTTCACATCCTCGAACAGGAATCGCCTTCTCGGGCGGCGTGCTGGGGATTGGCAGCAGCGACCGCGCTGAACGTTTTAACCAAGGGCCTGATTGGTCTGGTGTTTCCCGCAGCCATCATCTTCTTGTATTTGCTGCTGACGCATGATCTGCGGCGGCTGCTGCGCATGCGTCTGCTTTCGAGCCTTGTTGTGTTTCTGCTGATCGCCGCGCCCTGGCACATTCTGGCGGGAATTCGCAATCCTGCTGCCGGCGAGGCTCGCGGATTCTTCTGGTTCTATTTCGTCAATGAGCACTTCCTGCGCTATCTCAATAAACGCGTGCCGCGCGACTACGATACGGTTCCTCTTCTAGTTTTTTGGGGGTTGGTTTTGGTCTGGCTGCTGCCCTGGTGCGCATTTGTTCCCCAGTCGCTGGCGCAGGTGCCGCATCGCCTGCGAGATTTCGTCTCCAGGCTCGATCGCCCTCACAAAGCCAGTCTCTTGTTTGCCATCTGGGCGTTGGTAATTCTTGTCTTCTTCAGCTTTTCCACCCGGCAGGAGTACTACACGATCCCGGCGATTCCGGCGCTGGCGCTGTTGATTGGCGCCTGGCTGGCACGGGAGAGCGACGCATCCGATGTGTCCGCTTCTTCTGCGCTACGCGCCGGCCGCATTTCAGCACTCGGCCTGTTGATTCTGGGAATAGTAGTATTCATCGCCGCTACCAGCCTGCTTCTGTTCTCTCGCCGTCCTGCCGCCGGCGCTGAACTCGCAGATTTGCTGAAGAAGAATCCTGAACAGTACGCTCTTTCCCTGGGACACGTCTTCGATCTCACGCCTGAGGCCCTGGGAATGTTTCGCCCTGAATTGTTGCTGGTTGGAATCGCGTTCCTGTTGGGTACTGGTCTGGCCTGGTGGATGCGCCACCGCCGCCAGCCCGCGAAGAGCAATGCCGTACTCGCTCTGATGATGGTGGCAGTTCTGTTCGCCGTTTGGCTCGCTTTGCGGAAATTCGCCCCTATCCTGGGCTCGAAGGACCTCGCCATTGCCGTTGAGAAGGCTTACCGCCCGGGAGACATCATCGTCATCAACGGCGAATATGAATCCGCCTCAACGCTTAACTTCTATACCAGAATTCCCGTGCACATACTTCACGAGCGCAGCGCCAATCTGTGGTATGGCTCCTGCTTCCCGGATGCCCCTCATGTGTTTGAGACCGACGGATCGTTCCTTCAGCTTTGGAACAGCCCTGCTCGCGTTTTTCTCTGGACCGACGTGCGCGAAGCACCTCAGCTGGCCGGAAATCCGACATTTGAGCTGGCTCACAGCGGCGGCAAATACATTCTCAGCAATCGTCCCGACTAAATCTCTATTGAAGCGAACCTCCGGAAGATTCATCCGAGATCGAAGTCCCCGCGCTATAATCACCCGCTCCGCTCGGGAAGAGAATCTTGCGCAAGCTGATCTCCAGCCGTCGCCTGTTCGCGGCAACCGCTTTCCTCGCTTTAACTGCGGCTTTTGGCATCGCAGGCTCCCCAAGCGCGAAAATCCCCGATTTCACGGATACATTTTCCGACGGTACTCCCGACCAGCTTCGTCTCCGCCAGCCCTCGGACCGCGACGCGTTTGTTCGCTGGTTCACTTTCCTCGCCGAGGCGGAATATGTGGCGCCGCCGCAGAATCGCGTTCCGGAAATTACCGACTGTGCCGCTTTGCTGCGGTTCGCCTATCGCGAGGCTCTACGCAAGCACGATGGACCCTGGGCCACAGAATTAAGATTGCCCGTGGTGCCGGCGCTTCCTTCGATCACGGAATACAACTATCCGCACACTGCGCTGGGGGCAGCCATTTTCCGCGTCGTCCCCGGTCCATTTCGCCCGGAAGACTTGAATTCCGGCGCATTCCGCCAGTTCGCAGATGCCGACAAGCTGCAGAAATTCAACACGCACTTCATTTCGCGGGAAATTCGTCGCGCTCGTCCCGGTGATCTGCTCTTCTTTCACCAGCCCGATCAGCGCTCTCCCTGGCACGCCATGATCTACCTGGGCCAGAGCCAGTTCTCGAGCGGGCCGCAGGAGTGGGTGGTCTATCACACCGGCCCCAGCGGCCACACGAGCGGCGAACTCCGCCGTTTCAGCGTGCAGGAGTTACTGAATTTCCCTTTTACCCGCTGGCGCCCGTTGCCCAACAATCCCGCCTTCTTGGGTGTGTTTCGCTGGAACATTCTGCGGGAGGCGGACTGACATGAGGCCCATTGCGGCTCTCACTCTGCTCTTGAGCCTTTTGCTGCCGTTGCCGGCAACCCCGCAGGAAGACCAAAACCGCGAATCGTTTTTCTCGGTCAACAGCAACCGCACCTGGGCGCCAGGCCAGAACCCCACCATCGATGTTTGGGCCCAGAACCAGAAAATGCTGGAGTTTCGGATTTACAAGGTCAAAGATCCGGTGAAGTTTTTCACCGAACTGCGCGACACTCACAGCTTCGGGGGGCGCGCCCCCAAGGTCCCGCACACCCAGACCCTGATTGAGCGCTTTCACAACTGGAAATATCGAATCTTCGCTGCCATTCGCGACTTCTTCCGCTTTCAATTCACCGCCAATAACCGCGAAATCATTCGCAAGTGGCGCGCCGGAGGTAAAGCTCCTCCACCGCCCGTTGCTGGCCACCCTGGCGCCGACATCTTTGCTCAAATTCCGCTGATCAATCGCGACCAACTGGTTGCCACTTTTCGCCAGAATTTCGGCGAATCCAAATATCGTTGGCAGTCGCAGCAGGTTTCGTTGCCCATCTCGGAGAAGGGCACGTACCTGATCGAAGTCACGGACGGCAAGCTTCGCGCCTACACCATCGTGATGATCAGCAACCTGGCGATCATCACCAAGACTGCACCCGGACACATCCTGGTGTTTGCTGCCGACCGCGGCAGCGGCGCCCCGGTCGCCGGAGCCGCTGTGCGCTTCTGGTCTAACGGAGCGCAGGTCGCGCAGCAGCAAACCGATGCCAGTGGTCTCGCCGAGACCGTCATCCAGCAGGATCGTCCTGAGCAAGTGCTGGTGATGGCTCGTACGCCTGACGATTTCGCAGTGAATGCCCCGTATTCCTGGTACCTGGGCAGCGATCCGGCGCGAACTGTCACCAGCTACGTCTATACCGATCGCCCTGTATATCGGCCCGGCGATACGATGCACTTCAAAGCCATCCTGCGCGCGCGGCCCGGTGTTCTCTACACCATGCCGCCCAATACCGAGTACCGGGTAGAAATTCTCGATCCTGAGGGGAAATCTGTCTTCGCCAAGGCGATGACTCTATCGCCGATGGGTACCTTCCACGGCGAGTTTGCTGTGCCCGCCGGTGCGGCTCTCGGTAACTACTTTATTCAGTTGCACGCCGCCGATGCCTACCTGCAAGGGGGCAGCTTCTACGTCGAGGAATACAAAAAGCCCGAATACGAAGTACGCGTCACCCCTGAGAAACCTCGCGTCCTCCAAGGTGAAGCCATCCACGCCACCATCGACGCCCGCTACTACTTCGGCGAACCAGTGGCGAATGCGAAGGTCACCTGGGTGGTGCACCAGGCGCGCTACTGGTCGTGGGGTTTTGGCGGGGATGAGGAAGAACAGCAGTATTCCTCAGACGAAGAAGGGGAGGGCGAAGAAGGCGGCTATTACGCCGGCGAGCAGACTGAGGAAGTCACCGCCCGCCTGGATCAGAATGGACGCCTCGACATCACCATTCCCACCAAGGTCAATCCCCATAAATACGACATCAACTACCGCATTGAAGCCCGCGTCATGGACGAGGCCAATCGCGAGATCGCCGGTCACGGTTACGTGCTGGCGACCTATGGCCGCTTCCGCATCAATGTCGAACCCAACTCCTATGTCTACCAGGCAGGCGACACCGCCAAACTCAAGGTGCAGGCTCGCGATTACGACAATAACCCGGTGCAAACGGCATTTCATCTGGCCGCCTGTCCCTACGTCTGGAATCGCAAGACCTGCCCGCAGTTCTATTCCACCGATGGACAGACCGACGCTAACGGCAACGCTGAAATCAGTCTTCCGCTAGGTAATCGCAGCGGTGAGATTCGCGTGACCGTGACTGCGATTACGCCCGAGCTGCGTGAACTCGAAACGCAAACCATGCTTTGGTTGCCCGACTATCAGGCTTCCTGGATGGGACCGCGAACCGAGCAACTCCAGATCATTCCCGATAAGAAGTCGTACCAGCCCGGCGACGTGGCCCACCTGCTGATCATGACCGGAAAGGGCGCGGCTCACGTGCTGGTAACCACGGAAGGCGCTACTATCCTTAGCCGCCAGGTCGTGCACACCAATGGTGGAACCGCCGCCGTCGATGTTCCGATCAAAGCCGAATACGCACCCAATGTTTTTGTGGTGGCCGCGTTTCTGCACGACAACAAACTGCATCAAGGCTCAAAGAGCCTCAACGTTCCGCCTGACCAGTTCCGTCTCAATGTGAAGCTGCAGCCTTCGAAGCCCCAGTTCCAGCCGGGAGAAGCGGCAACCTATACCCTCACTGCCGCCGACTCCAGCGGGAAACTGGTTTCCGGCGCCGAATTCAGTCTCGGCGTGGTAGATGAAGCCATCTATGCCATTCGTCCTGATGCTACTCAGGACATCATGAAGTTCTTCTATGGGCGCACGTTCAACCGCGTGGGCACT
The DNA here is from genome assembly GCA_035624455.1 of Terriglobales bacterium. Taxonomy (NCBI): domain Bacteria; kingdom Pseudomonadati; phylum Acidobacteriota; class Terriglobia; order Terriglobales; species Terriglobales bacterium. The sequence continues at coordinate 50,408 of DASPRM010000098.1, read as the reverse complement.
GACAGCTCTCTCGCCTATTATTTCTATGGCCAAGCCGGCAAGAAGCAGATGCAGCTTGCCGCCGTGGCGACCACCCGCGCTCTGGCGCAGCTCAAACCCGAGCGCCTGGTGCAGCCGCGTATCCGCAAGGCATTTCCCGATACTGCTTTCTGGGTGGCGGACGCACGCACCGATGCCAGCGGACGCCTTCAGGTGCGCTTCAATTTCCCCGACTCGCTGACTACGTGGCGAACCACTGCTCGTGGGATTACGCAGGATTCCAAGGTCGGCAGCGCCACCGACAAGGTTGTGGTTCGCAAGAACATCATGTTGCAACTGGCGCTGCCCCGCTTCTTCCGCCAGGGAGACGAAGTCACCGTCTCCGCCATCGTTCACAATTACCTCAAAGACGCGAAGACCGCCCGCGTATCGCTCGATGTCAAAGGACTCGATATTTTGGAAGGCTCGACCCGCGATGTGGACGTCCCCAGCCGCGGTGACGCCAAGGTTGACTGGCGCGTACGCGCGGCGAATGTTCGCCAGGCCGATCTGCTCGGCAAGGCTCTCACCACCGAAGAATCCGATGCCATGGAAATCACTCTGCCGGTAATCCCCTACGGCGTGAAGCTCAGCCTCGCCCGGTCAGGTTCCATTGCCGAGAACAGTGCCGACACCCCGGTGGACGTTGTGTTCCCCGAAAAAGCCGAACCTACCTCGCGCGCACTCACCATTACAGCCTCTCCTTCCCTCGCCGGCGCCGTGTTTGGTGCACTCGAGTACCTGGTCACCTATCCCTACGGGTGTACCGAGCAAACCATGTCCAGTTTCCTGCCCAATATCATTGTGGCCCAGGCGACGCGGGAACTGGGAATCAACACCAACATCAATCCCCAGGATCTGGCCAAGAAAATCGCCGCCGGGCTCGATCGCCTCTACCAGTTCCAGCATGAAGATGGAGGATGGGGCTGGTGGCAGACCGATGACAGCGGCGTCTTCATGACTGCGTACGTACTCGCCGGACTCAGCCAGGCGCAACAGGCAGGCTATGCCATCAAGCCGGGCGTGATTGATCGCGCTCGCACCTGGATGAAAAGCGAGTTCGACAAGGATCCCAAAATCATCGCCGATCTGCGTGCCTACATGCTTTACGCTCTGGTCGAGAGCGGACTCAATGACCGCGGCGCTCTCGATTCCGTGTGGAACCAGCGCTCCAACCTCACGCCCCACGGCCTGGCTTTTCTGGGCCTGGCCATGAGCAAGCTGGGCGACGCACGTACAGGCGAGTTGGCGACCAACCTGGAAAACCAGGCTAAGAGTGATGATCAGCAGGCCTGGTGGGAGAGCGATCGCGACTATCTCATGGACTTCTACGAAGACACTAGTCCCGAGACCACAGCCTACGCTTTGAAATTCCTGACCACGGTGAAGCCCGATAGCCCGCTGGTACCCAAGGCTGCCGTGTGGCTGGTGACGCACCGCAACGATGGCTACTACTGGTATTCCACCAAGCAAACCGCGATGGTCATCTATGGCCTGACCGGTTTCCTCAAGCGCAGCGGTGAACTGAAGCCGGATTTCACTGTCGAAGTCGTGGCGAACGGCAAAACCGTTCTTACCAGGAAGTTCACCGAAGCGGACGCGCTCTTGCCTGCTCCCGCGAGCCTGAGCCTGCCGCCGGAAGATGTGGGAGCAACCAACCATGTCCGCATTCGCAAAACCGGAACCGGGCGGCTGTATTGGTCCGTCAATGGCGATTACTACTCTGCAGAAAAGAAACTGACCAATGTAGGCAGCTTCTCACTGACTCTGGCGCGCGAGTACTTCAAACTGACGCCGACCCGCCAGGGCGAGCGCATCGTTTATCAGGCCGATAGCCTTTCCGGACCAGTGCAACCGGGAGATACCCTCGCCGTTCGCCTGACCGCCAGCGGCAGCAACTGGCGCTACATGATGATCGAAGACCCGATTCCCGCAGGCACCGAATTTATCCAGCGCGATGACCTGTATGAGGTCAAGGACAAACCGTCCTGGTGGGATTTCTGGTTTACGCGCCGCGAATTTCACGACGATCGCGCTGCCTTCTTCCAGACTGGGTTCTCCGCCGGCCAGCACGATTTCTATTACTTGCTGAAGGTAGTGAATCCAGGGAAATTCCGCGTCAGCCCGGCAAAGATCGAGCCCATGTATCAACCCCAGTATTGGGCCACCAGTGATCCGGTGGAGGTAGAAGTGAAGTGAACCGCGGGGATGGAATTTTGAGTGCATTTGTGGAGAGCATTCGTACCCCAATGTGAAGCGAAGCAAATAATGGATCGCGTTCAGATGGAACATTTCGAAGTAGATTCCGCGACTGCACTTGGTAATTCCAAGCGGCTCTGGCTGCTGCATTTTTTCCTGAATGCAGCCTTGTTCGCCGCATTTTTTGCATGGCTGCGCATTCCGGATCAGCGCGCCAGCCAGATTCTGCTCACCGTGGTTGCCGGGCTGCTGATCCTTTTCCTGACGCTCTGGCTGCACGCCAGCACACTCACATATTTTCAGAGTTATCACGAGCTTTCCGAGGCATCGCTGGCTTCGGCCTGGCGACGCTCATTGCGCCATCTGCCCGCGTTTCTGTTCTGCTTGATCGTCTTCGCGGTGGCACTATGGCTGGTGACCGTTGCGCGAACCTATAACGACCAGCTTGCGGGCTACGTCCGTCATCTATTGCCGGAATTTGTGCGCTCGTCAGTAAGCCCGCGGCAAGCCGCCAGGTTCGGAAGATGGCTATTCTTTTTCATTTTCTGGTTCCTGATTCCACTTCTCTTGCTGCCGATCGGCACACAAGTGGCGGCCCGTGGATTCCGCGGCTTTGTAGGACACAGCCTCGCTCGCGCTCTTCGGGTTTTCTTTAGCCTGCGATTCTGGATCTTGTATGCCGTCTGTTATCTGGCTGGCATATGGGTGCCATGGAAGCTGGCGAAGAGGTTTCCCCGCTGGAACGATTCCGGAACACTGCGCGAGCAGGCAACCAGCGCGGGCTGGCGCTTCTTCGTAGGATATCTGCTGTTGCTCACGGCGTGGCTGCTGCTTGCTTCTGCGCTGGGCAGGCTCACAGCGGAGAGAGCGGAGCCGCCGGAGGAGGTTGCGGTCTCCGAGCCTGTTGCCGAGCCGCCTGAAGAAAAAGGTTCACGCATCACCGGTGAACCTTATCCTTAGTTCGCAGCAACACCTGCTCTAAGCTCAGCGCATCCCGATAATCTGGCTGTCAGCAATCGACGGCGGAAGCCCTGTCGTCACCCAGTTCAACACCGAATCTTTGCCATATTGGGTTGCCAGTGAGCCTACCGCTCTTTGCGCCTGGGGATATGCAGCCCGCAGCTTCTCCTGCTCACCTGATCTCAGATCTCGTTCCACTTGAATCAAGTCAATTTGGCGTCGGCGTGTATTGGTTTGATTTTGCTCGAGCCACAAGACCAGTCCTTCGCGAAACCACAGGGGCAGATCGGGACGGGCCCGGCTCTCGACCAGCAGATGCAGAAATTCGTGGTGCAGTGTTGCTTCCAACTTTTCGCCGAGAACCGACGGCGGCTCAATTCTAACCACCCGGCCGCGTGTGCTCGCCGCCACCCATCCCGGCTGTCCTGTCGTGTCACGATAGATACTGACAGTCGGAAAGACTCTCACCTGGGGCCTCGTGCCTGGCGTCCACCCCGTCGCTTGTCGTGCTTTCTTCAGCGCCCTCTCGGAAGCGATTACCACCTCGCGGTCCGCGTTTGGCTGCGTAGTCACCACCTCCACTTCCTCGCCGCCTAATGCCTGCCAGCGCAACCCCTGTGCATTGATCCCCAGAAGCGTTCCCGGATAGTAGTACGCCAGAATCTCCTGATAATTTTTACCGGCTGCTCCCATCAATTCCGCGCCCGACTGGCACAAACCCACCCCGTGCCCCTGACCCCGGCCGTGGAAGATAATGCGGTCACCGTCATCCTGAAGCTCATACAAATCGCTGCGCAATTGATCCCAGCCAAGTGCGCGCCCTATAGCGAACCGCAGGCTTGCAGCCGGAATGCTGACCCCGTCGATGTTTAACGTTTCCACTCGACCGGAGGGGAGGCGTGTTTCGACAGCAACAGTGCGCAGCCGAGGCGGCACCTTCAATCCAGCGGAAGCGAGCGCCTGTCCCAGTTCCGATTTGCTGATTTCGCCGTGCCACTCGCCGCGATCGCTGCGCAGGCAGAACTGGTCTTCATGCTCACGCAGATAGGGTGCTTCCAAGGCAGCGTCGAGAACGCTCCCGCGCTCGATCATCCCGCCACAGCTTCGACTGTAGTAGGTGGCCGCGGGCCGCCCGTCGTACCAGAGTAATTCACCTTCGGTCGCGGACACTGCCGCACGCACCCGCGCGGGCTCCACTCCTAGCCGCAGGTCCTGGCAATGCGTCGTGTCGCAGAAATCGAATCCGTCAGCTGCATGCCGAGGCAGGAATCTCACCGCGTAAGTGCGAGCCGCAACCGCCATGGCTTTTAACGCTTCATCGGACTTGAATCCTCCCGCCTCACCGGCCAGCACCGCGGCCACGTAATCCTCCAGCGGCATTCTCGCGGTTAATCGCAAATGGCCGTGATACCCGGAGATCGTTAGAGGCCCCGAAACCTCGAATGGCGCGAAGCCTTCTCCCTCCACGCGAATTTTGCCGAAAAATTCTCCCCGCCGCCAAAGCCGGCCCGAAGCCCGCAGGCGGTCGCCGTCCGCCGAAAACGCGATGGCCTCCTTCCAGGTGCAAGCCTGAGCAGCGCTTTCTGGATGAACAACTACGCCTGCCCTCGCCTCCATGGGTATGACCTTTATCGCTGTCGGCGGATGCAGCCAGAACAGACGCACGCGGACACAGCGCGGCTCGGCGCGGGCGCTGCCCATCAAAAGCAACAGCAGAAGCGGAAAAACCGGCCACGGATTGGGACGGATTCTCACCAATGTGTTTTCGTCTTCAGTTGCTGTTCCTACTTGAACTCATTTTTTGGTGCCCAGCAAAATAGGCTGAAAATATTTGCCCTGCGATCGCCGCTGCGTCCGTGGGTCCGCGGCCTCGCTCGAGGAAAACCACCAGCGCAATTTCGGGCCGATCAGCCGGAGCGTATCCCGCAAACCAGCCGTGCGTCCACGATCCCTCATCGGCCAGTGCGGTCCCCGTCTTTCCGGCTAGGTCCATTCCCGCAACCCTCGCCTTTTGTGCCATGCCGTAGCGAATGGAAGCTTCGAGTCCCGCGGCCACTGTCTTCAGCGAACTATCCCGGTCTCCAGACTTGCTGGCCTGCGCCACCCCACGATAAGCCCACAGCAATTCCAGAGGCGTGACCTCAATTCCATACTCCCCAACCGACTGCAGCTCGCGTTGCTCCAGCGTGCCCGCCTCGTTCACGTTGCCGGTTGTTTCGTCCGGTACCGCTCGGGTTCGGGAAGTGAGTCCTGCTTGCACGAGTGCGTCGCGCAACTCTGCACTTGTCAGCCGCGCCGCATTTTGAATGAACCAGGAGTTGCAGGAGTATGCCAGTGCCTCGATCGAATTCAGCGGCACTCCCGTCTCGGGATGTGTGCAGTCGAGGTGATGCCCGCCGACCTCAACCGTCCTCCGGCACATCAGGCGCGTATCAGCGCCGGTTTTGCCGTTCCGTAACAACGCCAACAAGACGAACGGTTTTATTGCTGAACCCGGCCGGGCCAGGCGGCGAGCAGCCGCAGCAGGATGGTGCGCGGCGATGATCTTTCCCGAATCTACATCCACAACCACCGCGCTCCCGCTACGGCCGGCCATCGCCCGGGTGAGAGCGGATTGCAATTCAGCTGCGGGCGCAGACTGGAAGTCGCTGGTTGCAGCTCCCGTAGTGGCTCGTGCGCGTGACGGACTCTGTGCCAACGCTGCACAGGAAAGGCACGAGAGAATCAAAATCCAGCTTGAAACGGAATCACTGCGCCATCTGCGCCTGGCGTCCGCTCTCTCTCCCCCGCTCCTCAGAAAGAAAGAGAGTTGTCCCACCCCGAGTCTAGCTGCGCACCAGGACCCGTTGCAGGCGGCGGCAAGCCTCTTCCAGGTCGGCATCGGTCTTGGCATAGCAGAAGCGCAGCAGGTTTTCACCGGCTTTGTCATGATAAAACGCGCCGCCCGGAACCGCCGCCACACCCGCGGTTTCCAGCAAGTGCATCGCTCGATCTTTGCTGTTTTTGCCCGGCAGCCGGGATGCATCCGCCAAAAGGTAATAAGACCCAGCAGGCATACCGCAGGTGAATCCCGCTTCGGCCAATGCCCGGCAGAGCAGGTCGCGCTTCCTCTTGTAGTCACGGCGCAAACCTGCGTAAAAGCTTTCTGGCAGTACTTTGATTCCGGCTGCTACCGCGTGCTGTAGCGGCGCCGGCGCGCAGATGTATGCCAGGTCGCTGTAGTAGCCGATCGCACCCGCCCAGCAAGTCGAGCAGACCGCATAACCGATACGCCAGCCCGTGATGCTGAAGGTCTTCGAATAGCCAGAAATCGTAATCGTTCGCTCACCCATCCCCGGCAGCGTGGCGATGCTGATGTGGCCAGCATCGTCGTACACGAAATATTCGTAAATCTCATCTGTGAAGACGAAAAGATCGTGCTCCTGCGCGACCTCCGCGATCCATTGCAGTTCGGTGCGAGTGAATACTTTGCCCGATGGATTCGCGGGGGTGTTGACTACGATGGCGCGTGTACGTGGGCTAATGGCACGCTGCAGGTCTTCGCGCTCAAATTTCCAGTCGGGGGACCGCAGCGTGATGTAACGGGGCACGCCGCCGACAGCCTCCACCGTGTGCACGTGATAGCCATAGTACGGCTCGAACAGCAGCACCTCATCGCCCGGATTCAACATCGAGAGAGACGCACAATAGAATGCGCCGGTGGATCCCACCGTGACCACGATCTCGCGCTCCGGATCGGCTTCGATTCCGTTAAACGCACGCATCTTCTCGGCAATCGCCTGGCGGAGTGCGCCAACGCCGTCCAGTCGCGTGTACTGGTTCTGTCCGCTTTCGATAGCCCGCTCGGCCGCTGCCCGAACTTCGGGCGGCACCGGCGTGTCGCAGATACCCTGCGCCAGATTCACTCCCCGTACGCGCTCGCACTCCACGGACATAGTGCGGATATCGGACTGGCTTATGTGCGCGGCTCTTTGGCTTAGCTGTGGCATGATCGTTCCTGGACTGAGCTCTATATTACCCAATGCCCAGCCCGTAATGGCCGCAACTTTCCTTTGACATCGGGGTCAATAAACACATATGCTTGCCTTTCTTATGATCTCGCTGACCCATCGCCATCATCACCATTCGGCGCCCAAGTCAGCGGAGGTCTGCGGATAACGCAATAGCAAATCAGGATTCCGAGGCCCGCTGGCTTAAAATCAGCGGGCCTTTTGTTTTTCGGGTGACCATGCAATGAACACCGTGACCATCGACTTTGACAAAATGCAGGGCCTGGCCCCGGCCGTGGTACAGGACGCCTCCGATGGCGAAGTGCTTATGGTGGGTTTTCAGAACCGTGACGCTTTTGAACTGACCATGCGCACAGGTTACGTGACCTTCTTCAGCCGCACCCGTAATCAGCTCTGGACCAAAGGCGAGACCTCGGGCAATCGCCTGCGGGTTCTCTCCGCCAGCACCGACTGCGATTACGACACAGTGCTCTACCGCGTGACCGTAGAAGGCGACGGACTCGTATGCCACGAGGGGACTCGCTCATGCTTTACGCGCGACCTGACCCTCCCCCCTGGGGAGACGAAGCGATGAGCCGAAAACTCACTCTCGGCATTCCCAAAGGCTCGCTGCAGGACGCCACCGTGCAACTGTTCGAACGCGCGGGTTGGAAAATCTATGTCAGCGGTCGATCGTATTTTCCTGTCGCCGATGATCCCGAGATCGACTGCATGCTGATTCGTGCGCAGGAAATGGCGCGCTACGTCGAACAGGGAGTAATTGACGTCGGTCTCACCGGAAAAGACTGGCTGATCGAAAGCGGCCTGGAAGTCGAGGCGGTCGCTGATCTGATTTATGCCAAGCAGAGCCGCGGCAAGGTTCGCTGGGTGCTTGCAGTTCCCGAGGACTCGCGCTTCCACCGCGCCGAGGACCTGGATGGGTGCGTGGTCGCCACCGAACTGGTGAATGTCACTAAGAAATATTTCGCCGGCAAGCTCATTAATGTCAGAGTCGATTTTTCCTGGGGCGCGACCGAAGTCAAGCCGCCGACGCTGGCGGACGCGATTGTGGAAGTCACCGAAACAGGCTCTTCGCTGCGCGCCAACCGCTTACGGATCATCGACACCATCATGGAGTCCTATACCCAGGTGATCGCCAACAGGAAGTCTTTCGCCGATCCCTGGAAACAGGAGAAGATCCAGAACCTGGCGCTGATGCTGACCGGAGCGATCGCCGCTCAGGGTCGGGTCGGGCTGATGCTCAATGTGCGCAAGGATGACCTGGCAGGGGTTCTCGCAGTGCTTCCCGCTCTGAAGCGACCCACCATTTCTGAACTCGCCGCCGATGACGGCGAACAATGGGTAGCGGTGAACACCATCATCGAAGAAACCACCGCGCGCGACATCATCCCGAGATTGAAGGCAGCGAAAGCGCAGGGGATCGTGGAGTACCCTCTAAATAAGGTTGTGATGTGATTTTGCCAAGCCGGCTCGAAATCGGAACAGCGCAATGCGCATAATCAAAGGACGGGCGATTGCCGCACAACTAAAGAATCTGGAATCTCGCCGTCTGCTGTTCGCCGCGCAAACCGAGCGCGTGGTGGCGCGAATTGTCCGCGATGTCAGAAGCCAGGGTGACGTCGCGCTTCGCCGCTATGCCGAACGGCTCGACGGCCTCTCGCGGCAGCAGCCGTTTCGGGTTACGCAGACAGAACTGCAGCGCGCGCTGACTTCGGTGAACCCCGAATTCCGCCGGGCTCTCGAAAGCGCCTCTCGCAATATCCGCCAATTCGCGGACTGGCAGAAGCCGCAGGAATTCCTGCGCGAGGTTCAGCCTGGCATCTCAGTAGGACAGGTCATTCGGCCACTGGAATCGGTAGGATGTTACGTCCCCGGTGGCCGTTATCCCTTGCCCTCGTCGCTGTTGATGACAGTCATCCCAGCCCAAGTGGCCGGTGTCGGGCGGATCGCGGTGGCATCTCCGCGACCTGCGCTCGAGACGCTCGCTGCGGCAGCCCTGCTCGGAGTGAACGAGTTCTATGCGATTGGCGGCGCTCAGGCCATTGCGGCTCTGGCCTATGGAACCCGGAGCATTCCTGCCGTGCGGAAGATCGTAGGTCCAGGAAATCGCTTCGTGACCACCGCCAAGAAACTCGTCGCATTCGATTGCGCCATCGATTTTCTCGCCGGACCTACGGAGACTGTCCTGGTAAGCGACACCGGAACCCCCGCATTTATTGCCGCTGATATGCTGGCGCAGTCGGAGCATGACCCCGATGCCCGCGCTGTCTTCATCACATCTCGGCCTGATCTCGCGAAAGCCCTGGCCGTCGAACTGAAGAAGGGAGCGCAGACCAATTCCGCGGCTGCGCAATCGCTCGCCAGGAACGGACTGATTTTTCTGACCGGGTCGCCGGCAGCATCGATGGAAGTTGCCAATGCGATCGCCTCCGAGCACCTCACCGTGGCCGAGGCGCAACTCGGAGATGTTCGCAATGCGGGATCGATATTTATCGGTGACTACACTGCGCAGGCCTTGGGCGACTACGCATCCGGCCCCAATCATGTTCTGCCCACCGCCGGGGCGGCGCGCTTTCGTGGCGGTCTGAGCGTGTTGGATTTTCTGAAGATCGTCACCGTGCAGCAGGCGACGAGCGATGGCATTCGCAGTCTCGCGCCTGTGGTCGAAACCCTGGCGCGGGCGGAGGGCCTGCAAGCGCACGCTGATTCCGTCCGTGTGAGGTGCAGCCGTGCTTAAACCCCGCGAGTCAATTCGCTGCCTGAGCGCATATCACGCCCCGGCTGCGGGCCGCTCGGGCCTGAATCTGGACCTGAACGAAAATACTGGCGGCTGCTCGCCCCGCGTCCTTCAACGCCTGAAGTCGCTTACTACCCTGGACATCGCCCGATATCCTGAGCGCGAGCAGGGAGAGCGCCTGGTTGCAGATTTCCTGGGATTGAGTCCTGAGCAGGTTCTACTGACCAACGGGGTGGACGAAGCTCTGCACCTGCTGGCTGAAACCTACCTCGGAGAAGGCGACGAGGCCATTCTGATCGCTCCCACCTTCACCATGTATCCCATCTACATTCAAGCCACCGGTGCGCGCATTGTTGAGATCCCTTGTGCCGAAGATTTTGCCTATCCGACTGATCGCGTGCTCCAGGCCATCAACTCGCGCACCCGCCTGATCGCCATCGCCAATCCCAATAACCCCACTGGAACCACAGTGCCGCGCACCGACCTGCTTCGAGTCTTGCAGGCAGCTCCCGATGCCGCAGTGATCGTGGACGAGGCCTATTTTGAGTTTTTCGGGCAAACCCTTCTCGACCAGCTTCCAGATTTCGACCATCTCTTCATCACCCGTACCTTGTCCAAGGCCTATGGGCTGGCGGGCCTTCGTTTGGGCGCTCTCCTCGGGGCTGCAACGCAGGTTGATCTGATTCGTCGGTTTGTCCCGCCCTTCAATGTGAATGGGGTGGCGCTCGCCTGTCTTGGGGAAGCGCTGGCGGATCAGGAGTTCGTGCACTCTTACGTCGAACAGGTCAGAGAGGGCCGAGCCCGCCTGCAACAGCTCTGCGACGATCTCGGATTGCATTACTGGCCAAGTCAGGCGAATTTCGTTCTGGTGCGTGTGGGCCCACGCAGCCAGCAATTAAGCGCAGCGCTTGAGCGCCGTGGCATTTTGGTGCGCGACCGCAGCTCGGAGCCGGGTTGCACCGGCTGCGTGCGCATCACCATCGGACTCCGCCAGCATACCGAGCAATTGCTCGCTGCTATGCGTCTGGCCCTGGCGGATATCGGGGTCACCAACCGGGTGAGCGCATGAGGAAGGCGAAACTGCACCGGCAAACCACGGAAACCGATATCCGTCTCGCACTGGTCATCGAGGGCTCAGGAAAATATTCCGTGTCCACCGGGATCCGTTTTCTCGATCACATGCTCGAGCTGTTCACTCGTCACGGCGGCTTCGATCTCAAGCTGACCTGCCGCGGTGATCTGGATGTAGACCAGCATCACACCGTGGAAGACGTCGGCATTGCATTGGGCGAAGCGTTTGATAGTTCTCTGGGCAGCAAGAAGGGCATTAACCGCGCCGGATACTTCCTCATGCCGATGGATGAAACTCTGGGCTTGGCCGCGGTTGATCTGAGCGGCCGTACCGCAGTGGTCGTCGAGAGCAAGGTTCGTACACGTCTGGTGGGGGACTTGCAGTCGGAGCTGGTGCACGATTTTTTTGACGGCTTTGCCCGCGGCGCGCGCGCCAACATCCACCTTAAAGTGCTCTATGGCCGTTCCAATCATCATAAGGTGGAAGCGCTGTTCAAAGCGTTTGCCCGCGCACTACGCGTGGCCTGCGCGCGCGACAAGCAACTGGCTAAAGCTCTGCCCAGTACGAAGGGGTTGCTGTGACCAAGCTTGCCATTGTCGACTACCATGCCGGGAATCTCGCCTCGGTGCGCAAGGCATTCGAGCATCTCGGCCACGAAACTGTAATTACCGAGGATCCCGGGCTGGTGCGCAGAACTCGCCGTCTGGTGGTTCCCGGTGTCGGCCACTTCACTGCCACACAGCGGCTCACTGAGGTCGGATTACGCGAGGCCATCCGGGAGGCGCTCGCACAAGGCGCCTCTTTCCTCGGCATCTGCGTGGGCATGCAGTGGATGTTCGAATCCAGTACGGAGGCGCCGGGAGTGCCCGGGCTGGGCCTGTTTCGCGGCGAGGTGGAAAAGTTTTCCAGCCGCGTGAAGTCGCCTCACGTGGGCTGGAACCAGATTGAAATGCTTGCCCCATCGCGGCTGCTCGCAGGCGTACCTTCCGGCGCCTTTGTTTATTACACGCATTCCTACCGCGTACCGGTGATGGAAGCAACCGTTGCCAAGACCGACTATGGGACGCCGTTCACCGGTGTGGTGGAGAGAGCAAATCTGTTTGGTGTGCAGTTTCATCCTGAAAAATCTGGCCAGGCGGGACTGCGAATCCTGGACAATTTCGCCATGCTCGAGGATGCCGCCTGATTCGCAGGTCCTCGGCAAGGTCTCTGAACAAACGAGTCTCGATCCGGTGTTGACCAAACGCATCATCGCTTGCCTCGACTGCTCGCGCGGACGTGTGGTCAAAGGTGTTCAGTTCATGAATCTCCGTGACGCTGGAGATCCGGCGGAACTGGCTGCTGCACACGCGGAAGCCGGCGCCGATGAAATCGTGCTGCTCGATATCAGCGCCACCCACGAAGGACGTGGAACCCTGGTGAGCACCGTTCGCCACACCGCGCGCGTGCTCTTTGTGCCTTTTACCGTAGGCGGAGGCATTCGCACCCTGAGAGACGCGGCCGCGATCTTCGACGCGGGAGCAGACAAGATCACCATCAACTCTGGAGCCGTTGCCGACCCGTCTTTGATTACCCAGATCGCCGAACGCTTCGGCTCGCAGGCGGTAGTGGTCGCTATCGATGCCAAGCGTTTGGCCACTGACGTCAACCGTCCGCCCACCCGGCAAGGCTCTTCTGAAACCCATCAGGGACACGATGCCGACCTCGCTTCGAGCCACAATTTGTTGGGCGATGCCGAAGTCTATGTGTCCGGAGGCCGCAAGCCGACAGGCCGGCTTCTTTTCCCTTGGGCCAAAGAAGCCGAAAGCCGCGGTGCGGGGGAAATTCTCTTTACCTCCATGGATCGCGATGGCACGCGTGAGGGCTTCGACTGCGAGCTGACGGCCGCGGTGGAACGCGTGGTCTCAATTCCGGTAATTGCCTCCGGTGGCGCTGGTTCGATCGAGCACTTCATCGAGGTCTTCCGAGATGGCCATGCCGACGCCGCATTAGCGGCCTCGATTTTTCATTTCGGCATTCATTCCATCGGCGACCTCAAGCGCGAAATCCAGGCTGCTGGCATTGCCATGCGCTGGCCGGTCTAGGAATGTCATCTTGAGCAAGGACGGGTACACAAATCCCGTCCCAATCGAAAGAAGTTGTGCCTGAATTTGCGGACCAGGTTGCTGCCTGTCCTGGCGAAAGGTCGCTTTACTCCGCATGCTGATTCCTTCAATCGATTTGATGGGCGGCAAGATCGTCCAGCTGGTGCAAGGCGATAAGAAGGCGCTCGCCTTCGATGACTTTGAATACTGGATCGAGCGATTCGCGCGTTATCCACTGGTGCAGCTCATCGATCTCGATGCTGCCATCGGCACAGGAAATAACGCGGACCTGATCGCCCGCTTTTTGTCGCGCCTCCCCTGCCAGGTTGGGGGCGGGCTCCGCTCTCTTGAGGGTGCGCGGAGGGCGATTGATTTGGGTGCTCGCCGGGTCATTATCGGCTCGGCGCTGTTCCGCGATGGCGCCATTCAACATCAATTTGCCGCCGAACTCGCCACCGCCCTCGGTCTCGACAAGCTTACCTTTGGAGTGGATAGCAAGCAGAGCCGCGTCGCCATCCATGGCTGGCGCACGCTCACCGATTTTTCTCCCGCGATTGCCATGCGCGCCCTGAACGATTACTGTGGCGCCTTCCTCTATACCCACGTGGACACCGAAGGACTGATGCAGGGCTTTCCCCTGGAGGTGATTCCCGAGTTGGCCGCGGCTGCCAAACGAAGACTCATGGTGGCTGGCGGCATCAGCACTCAGGCGGAAATCGAGCAACTGCATCAGCAGGGAATTGATGCGATTGTCGGAATGGCCATTTACACGGGGCGAATTCTGGTCTGAGCCGCTGAATGCCATCGCAAGAAATGGATATTGCTGCGGTTGGGATCGCGGTACGCTGTCTTATACACCACTTATGGCTGCAACGCGATCAGGAAGCATTTCTCAAAGCACAGGTATTTCAGAAAGAGCCGAGGCCCCTTCGATCCAGGCACGTCTGGCGCAGCTCGATTGGGATCGCATCCTTCAAGATCTGTGGAATGACGGCTGCGCCCTCACTCCGGCAGTCCTCACGCCAAAAGAATGCGGCGAACTCACAGGTCTTTATGGCGACGACTCGCAATTCCGCAGTCACATCGTCATGAAGCGTTATCGCTTCGGCTCGGGCGACTATAAGTACTTCGCTTACCCGCTTCCGCCCATCATTCAACAGCTTCGCGAGTCCGCCTATCCACCGCTGGCCCCGATCGCCAATGCCTGGCATGAAGCGCTCGGAATCGCAACCCGCTTTCCTGCTGCTCTGCCGGAGTTTCTCGAGGTGTGCGCGGAACATGCACAGACACGGCCCACGCCTCTCCTCCTCCACTACCAAGCCGGCGACTACAACTGCCTGCATCAGGACGTCTACGGCGAGATTGCATTTCCTCTGCAGCTGACTTGCTTTCTCAGTCGCAAAGACGTGGATTACACCGGCGGCGAGTTCGTCTTGGTCGAACAGCAGCCACGAGCGCAATCGCGTCCCGAAGTCATTGTGCCCCAGCAGGGACAAATTCTGATCTTTACCACGCGTTACCGCCCTGCCAAAGGAAGCCGCGGTTTTTATCGCCTCAATCTGCGTCACGGTGTCAGCCGCGTGCGTTCCGGAACCCGCTTCACTCTGGGCCTGATCTTCCACGATGCGGCGTAGGACGAACTTCTGCACAGCGCCACTTCTTTCCGCACAGGAGTTCCACAGAAATCATAGTGAGCACTGCATTTCTTGAATTGACCTTCCTGCTGCCCGTTCGTAGATTGCGAAGCAGATGAGTTTTGGATCGCACCGAGGTTAGCGCCAAACTACAGGCGCGACCCCGGGGGATTCGCCTCCAGCCTGGCGGCATCACCCGAGAAGCCGGACAGCTTCCGGGTCAGTTGCCGCAAAATTTGTTTCGGTCTTCCAGTTGTGGAAATTAATCCGGGATTTACCATTGAGTAAATAGCTGAATTCAGAGAATGTGCGGATTTCAGCGGCCAAATCTGTCAAGTCCCATTACGGGTAAGAATCGCCCAGGTTAAGTAACAGATGTACAATATATAGTATGAGGTACTTGACAGGCCCAACATACGGGCGTACTTTCAGCATCCCATAGCGAGTTTTGAGCTTCCATCTGGCTTGAACTCCTTCCCGGTATGGATGCTGTGCCCCCGCAGCGATTGCCGGTGAGCTGGGCAGAATTGCCATCGGATTCAGGAGACCAAAGATGTCCGAACTCAAAGAAAAATCCGCCATCACCTCTGAAACCAACTCCTCTCCCGCTGTTGGCATCCAGGACCGCATCCCGGAGAAAGAGAAATCCGACCGCAAGCGTGCTCCCGGCCTGCAGTTCCGCCGCCTGTTCACCACTGCCGGAGTCTCGCCCTACGACACGGTGGAGTGGGAATTGCGCACTGCTCAGATCTCCGATGCCAATGGCAAGACCATCTTCGAGCAGAAGAACGTAGAAGTCCCCAAAGACTGGTCGATGACGGCGACCAACATCGTAGCCAGCAAATACCTGCACGGACCTTTGGATACCCCGGAGCGCGAAACCGGAGTGCGCCAGCTCATTACGCGCGTGGCTGAAACTATTCGCGATTGGGGCCTTCAGGGCGGATACTTCCGCAGCCCCGACGATGCCAGTGTCTTCCACGACGAACTGGCTCACATCCTGCTTTATCAGATGGCGGCTTTTAACTCGCCGGTCTGGTTCAACGTGGGCTGCGATCGCATCGAACCCAACTCCGACGCCTGCAACTGGCACTGGAATCGCGAGACCGCGCGCGTCGAGTTCACTCGCACCGGATATCGCAATCCCCAGTGCTCTGCCTGCTTCATCAACTCGGTTCGCGATTCTCTTGATTCCATCCTCACCCTGGCGAAAACCGAAGGCATGCTCTTCAAGTGGGGATCGGGAACAGGCACCAACCTTTCGCCACTGCGTGGGTCGATGGAGAACCTGTCTGGCGGCGGCCAGGCTTCGGGTCCCCTGAGTTTCATGAAAGGCTTTGACGCTTTCGCCGGCGTGATCAAGTCCGGCGGCAAGACCCGCCGTGCTGCCAAGATGGTGATCCTCAACATCGATCACCCCGACATCGTGGACTTCATCGACTGCAAGGCCAAGGAGGAAGCCAAGGCGTGGGCACTGGTGCAGTCTGGCTACGATGGCTCGTCGCCCGATTCGGAAGCCTACAGCTCCATCTTCTTCCAGAATGCCAACAACTCGATTCGCGTTACCGACGACTTCATGCTGGCCGTCGAGCGCGATGCCGACTTTTCGACTCTGACCGTCAAAGACCGCAAGACCGTCTCGACCTACAAGGCTCGCGCCCTGCTGACCAAGATCGCCGAAGCCACCTGGCAATGCGGCGATCCCGGCATGCAGTTCGATACAACTGTCAATCGCTGGCACACGTCGAAGAATACGGCGCGGATCAACGCTTCCAACCCCTGCTCTGAGTACATGTTCCTTGACGATTCCGCGTGCAATCTGGCATCGCTGAACCTGATGAAGTTTGCCCCCAACGGCACCTTCGACATCGCGGCCTTCCGTCACGCGGTGGACGTGCTCATCACCGCGCAGGAAATCCTGGTGGATTTTGCCGGCTATCCCACGGAAGCCATCACCAGGAACTCGCACGATTATCGCCCGCTAGGCCTTGGCTATGCCAACCTGGGCGCGCTGCTCATGGCCGCAGGTCTGCCCTACGACTCCGATGGCGGCCGCGATTATGCTGCCTGCGTTACCGCCATCATGTGCGGCGAGGCCTACAAGCAATCATCGATCATTGCCGAGCAATGCCCGCAACTGGAACCGGCCACCGATCTGCTCACGCAAAACGCGGGCTTGATCTCCGGCGGAGCCTGTCCGGGCTTTTACCTCAACCGCGAGCCCTTCCTTGACGTGATCCGCATGCACCGCGCTTCCGTGAACAGCGTGGGCAGTTCGCTGTCCTCGACCACGTCGCTGGTGAAAAGCTCGCAGCTTCCGGAGTTGATCGCCGCTTCCAAGTCCACCTGGGACGAAGCCCTGGCTCACGGAGAGAAGTTCGGCTATCGCAATTCGCAGGTCACGGTACTGGCGCCGACCGGCACCATCGGCTTCATGATGGATTGCGACACCACCGGCATCGAGCCCGACCTCGCTCTGGTGAAGTACAAGAAGCTGGTCGGCGGCGGCATGATCAAGATCGTCAACAACACCGTTCCGGCTGCGCTCTTCAAGCTCGGTTATACCACTGAACAGGCTGCGGCCATCGTCGGCTACATCGACGCCACTGGAACCATCGAGGGAGCTCCGCACATCAAGGAAGACCACCTGCCGGTGTTCGACTGTTCCTTCAAGCCCGCGAAGGGCACGCGCTCCATCCATTACATGGGACACCTGCGCATGATGGCTGCCACACAGCCATTTATCTCGGGCGCCATCTCGAAGACCGTGAACCTTCCCGAGTCGGCCACCATCGAAGAGATCGAGCAGGCCTACATGCAGGCCTGGCGCCTGGGTCTGAAGGCGGTGGCTATCTACCGCGACGGCTGCAAGAAGTCGCAGCCGCTTTCAGCCGCGGGCACCGCCACAGCGATGTCGAAGAAAGAAGACGCAGGACAAGCCGCCCAGCCGGAGCGCAGCTCCGGGCCAATCGACGAGCGTGATGCGCAGTCGCCACCGCGCGCGGTGCGTCATCATCTGCCGGTGGAGCGCGCCTCGCTCACCCACAAGTTCAACATTGCCGGTCACGAGGGCTACATCACGGTGGGCCTCTATCCCGACGGCCAACCGGGGGAAATCTTCATCACCATGGCCAAGGAAGGATCGACCATCTCCGGCCTTATGGATTCCTTCGCCCTGGCCATTTCCATCGCCCTGCAACATGGCGTGCCGCTCAAGCTCTTGTGCGAGAAGTTCTCGCATACCCGTTTCGAGCCCAGCGGCTGGACCACCAACGCTGACATCGGTTACGCCAAGTCGATTATGGATTATATCTTCCGCTGGCTGCAGTTGCGCTTCATCGAAGGCCAGCAGGGAATCTTGTTCGAGGGATTGCGCCCCAAGTCGCCGATTGCCGCTTTGCCGGAGGAAAACGGCAGCTCGGTCGGAGGTGATGTGCACGCGGCGTCTTCCATGAAGACGGCGGGACCGCGTGCCGGCGCAGGCGCTCATACAGGCGGCGCGGCTCACATCCACGCCGCCGATGCGCTCAAGAATTTCGTGGACCTGGGCGACGCACCCACCTGCCACGTCTGCGGCGCCATCATGACGCGCAACGGTTCCTGCTACCGCTGCATGAGCTGCGGCTCGACCAGTGGGTGTAGCTAAGACAGCCATGGCGCTGTCATTTTGAGCGAGGACGCGGCGAGCCAAGCCGCGTCCGAGTCGAAGGATTTCGCGGTTGAAGCAGGACCATCGGATCGAAGCTGATCACCAGCTGGATTGCTTGACGCCAATCGCTAATTGCTAAGTGCCAACTGCTAACTCCCGTTCGCATGCGACAATCTCCTTGATCTTCTATTCGAGGAGTCAGCATGCAAAAGAACCTTCTGTGGCCGATTCTCCTGATCACCCTTTTGATCGCAATGTGGACCGCTAGTCAGCGGGCCGCTGCTTCCGCAAGCCAGGCATCATCTTCGAGTCAGGCCCCGCCTCCGCCCGCCGCCAGCAGCCAGTCGCAAGTCACCACGCGGGCCTATTCCTTTAACAACGATGTCGGGCTGAGCGAGTTGAACGATTTTCTGACAAAGTATCCCGGCGCGAAGGCAGTGGCCGTTACCGTGGATCCCAAGATGAACCGCATCATCCTGGTGGTGGAGATCCGGCAGTAGGTGGAGTTGCGATCCCGGTTTTGTCATCACGAGGAGAACGAAGTCCGACGAGGGATCCGCAGTTGCATACTTCGCACGTGACCGCCGCTCAGGGGGACATTGCGCGGTGGCCGTGCACAAGAACGCCCTCACCCCATCAGCATCCCGCCGTTCACGTTGAGCACGTGGCCGGTGATGTAGCCGGCTTCCTCCGAGGCGAGAAACGCTACGGCATTGGCTACATCTTCGTCGGTCCCGACTCGTCCCAGCGGGATGAGTTTCAGTGCGTTCTCTTTGAAATCGGCAGGGAGCTCCGCGGTCATCGCCGTCTCGATGAATCCGGGCGCTACTGCATTGACCGTAATATTGCGCGAAGCTACCTCGCGCGCGATGGCCATCGTCAGCCCGATCAGCCCGGCTTTTGACGACGCATAATTCGCCTGTCCCACCTGCCCCATTCGCCCGAAGACGCTGGTGATGTTGATGATCCGTCCCCAACGCTGTTTGAGCATCGAACTGAGCACCTGCTGAATAGTCAGGTAAGCGCTGGTGAGATTGGTATTGAGCACCGCATCCCAATCGGCGCGCTTCAGGCGCAGAATGAGCTGGTCGCGGGTGATCCCGGCATTATTGACCAGGATGTCGATCTTCCCGAGTTGGCTGAGCGCCGCCTTGATTGCCGATTTGATTTCATCTTCATTGGCCACGTCCATCTTGAAGACTGCAGCCTGTCCGCCGGCACTGGTGATTTCGCCGCAGACCTCCGCCAGTTTCTGCTGGTTACGTGCAGCCAGGGCTAGCGTCGCTCCTGCTTTTGCTAATCGCAGCGCGCAGGCGCGTCCGATGCCTTGTGATGCGCCCGTAACCAGCGCCACATGTCCCTTCAGATCGCCCATCCATCGCTCCCGACAGGAAGCCGAGATTATACGGGTTCGCAGAGCCCTGGCCACGGATTTCACAGATTCATATGGATCTCTTTTGAAATCTGGATTCACAAGGTCGTTTGCAGATCCGGTTGAAGTCTCTCGCTGCGGACGTCTTCTCGGCTGGGGCGGGCTGTATATGAAGTCCAGATTTGCTGGTTTTTGATTTCCTGATGCTGATCCGTGTGAATCCGTGAAATCCTTGGCCAAACTTCCTTCACAGGATCCTTCTCAGCGGCCAAACCAGAACCTTTAACTCTCGGGCAAACTGCAGCACGGGCTGGGAATCGGGCAACTCGATGCCGTCGGCCTGAGCCACTTTGTTCAACTCAAGCTCGAGCTCCGCATCCTGCAGCGGCCACGGCAGGTGATGAATCTCCGCGCGATAAACCCGTCCCTGCCGCACGGTATAAAGGCAATATCTCTCCGTAAGCCAGTGCTCAAGACTCCCGGCGCAACTGTGCCAAACCTCTCCCACTGACCGGTATCGTCCGCGGAAGTCAGCCTCTCCCAGAGGGCAATTCCTTCGCCGGCTCTGATACGAAATCCAGCCTCCTTGGCGCCGCAGTGACATCCGCGCGTGGAAGTAGGGCAGCTTGTACAACCAGCGGGCAGCCCTGACCGCGGACAAGTTGGCCGCGTCCAGGCTGAAGAAGTAAACCCCAGGCTTGCCTCCAACCGTCACGTAAGTTCGTACATTGAGCTCGTGGAAATTCGAAATCCCCGGAATCGCGGGCAGAAATGGCCGCCGCAGGCCAACGATGGTGAATGGAATTAATCCCACCCACGCCAGACCTTCGCGAACGTCTAAGGTCAATTCTCGTGGTACAAGAGCCCGAAGTTTCTCCGGCGCCAGCGGCCAGTGCGCGAATAGCAGATCACGCCAGGTCTGCACCATGACATGTGCCCCGCTAGGTAGCGGCCAGGGTCGGTGGTCGACCCTGTCGAGAATTGTGTTCATTGGTTCCGATAATAATCAAATTTGTTGTGAGAGAAGCAAGATGGGCCGATCAGGCGAAAGATCAGCGCGGTGCTGCAAACATCGCTATCGGTAAAATCCTAAGTCGAAACTGGACTGATTATTTGCCTGCGGCAACCTGCGTGCTAGAAGAAGACTGGATCGGCGAGGCCTGGTAATCCTGATGCACCACATCTACGATCGCGCGCCCTACCAGGCGGGTCTGGGCTACCGAGTGCATCCGCACCGGCAAGCTGAATCCGGTGACATCCGCGTAGTCCTGGGTAAAGCTGATCCTCTTCACGAAAAATGACGGAGACTTTGCCAGCGTGCCCTCGGAACGACGCAGGCTCCCGCTGTAGGCGTCGAGGTAAATCTTGCCTTTAAAAAGCCCCACACGCTTCTTACGGGGCTTCACCTGGAAAACGTGAACCGTCTGCCCGTTCAGCGTGTCGGTCCCTTTGTAGCTGAAGTGGTAATTGTCGGCAGTAATCGCCGATTGCGCCCCGTTACCTTTCTCGACGTGTTCAACTTCCGATTGCAGGAATCGATTGATGATGTTGGTCTTCACGAACGTGTCGCCGACAAAGGAAACCGAGGTAAAGGCCAAAGATCGCGGCGCTGAAAATACCCGGTGCAACTCGAACCGGCCACGCTGGGAACTATCGGGAAGAACGGCTTCGACAATGGTGAGATCGCTGGTGGCGCCCAACTCGGCCATCTGGTGTCTCGCGTGCTCCAGGTATGTGCGCAGGGCTACATCAGACGGCATAACAGCGCGAGGGTCAGGTATCTCAGACGCGATCGGTCTCGATACGGAGATGCTGTCGTCAGCGAAGAACTCGGCGACGCCGGGGCTGTGATCCGGGGAGAAAAAGTTTTGCGCGGGCGAGGGCGCGACCAGCGCAAGAGACAGCAAAATCCCCACTGCTATGTATGAGAACTTACTCATTCAGAGTATGAGAGCCCAGGCTATCCAAGGAATAATCCGCTATTATCATCGACAAGAACTTCATTCGCCAACACCTTTCTTATTAGAGTCACCAATCCTGTAAAGGATTCATAGGAAAAGCCGCTGCTGCCCTGCCAACTGGAAGGATTGCAGCGCCGCTGATGGCCGATTACTATGCCATCGCATGTTCATGGAAACTCTCATGACTCCGCAACAGCAATCCACAGAGGCTTCAACCATCGAAGTGTTTGCGGTTCATGGCGTCGATCCCGAAGTGCAAGCCTACGCCATGGCGAAGTACTCGCGTTCCGCGCTGTCGATGAAGGAGTCGCTGCGCGAGATCAACGAGCAGAAGGCGGAAAAATTTCTCAACACCTTCTACTTTCAGTACGGCCATCGCTCCATCGCGGACTTGGCCCACATCGCCATGGCCATCGAGAAGCTTTCGATTCTGGCGGCGATCACCCTGGTCGACGAGCAGCGTTGGGATGGCCAGGAGCGCTCCACCCGCTATCAGGATTTTCGCAAGGGAAAATATTACGTCCCGGATTTTGGCGGCGACCGCGACGCGCAGCAGCTTTTTCAGGAGACCGTTGATTCGCTCTTCCGCGACTACGAAATCCTTTCTGAGCAGTTATTCGAGTATTTGCGGAATCTCACGCCGCGACCCGAAGACATGAAGCCCGACGCTTATGAACGTACGCTCCGGGCCCGCGCTTTCGACATCACACGCTATTTGCTGCCGTTGGCGACCAACACGTCGCTGGGGCAGATCGTCAACGCGCGCACCCTGGAAGGGCAGATTTCGCGTCTGCTTTCCGACCCGCATCCCGAGATTCAGCACCTCGGCGAACTACTGAAGCAGGCATCGCGCGCGCCGGCCTGGAATGTGAATCAGGCGAAGTTTAGCGACTTGATTGCGAAGCTGTGCCAAATCGATGAAGACCTGGCGCGCCAGGCAAGCGAACTGTTGCTGAGAGAAGTTCGTGTGGCGCCTACATTAGTGAAATATGCAGAAAAGAGCGCATACCTCACGGACACGCACAACGAACTGCGGCAAGCCGCCGCGGAGTTGATGCGGAACGCTGAAATTCAACCAGCACGTCCGGTGGAACTTCTCGACCCTGATCCGCTGGAAATTGAACTCGCGACCACACTGCTGTACGAGCACTGCCAGTATCCCTACCGGCAATTGCGAGAGCGCGTTGAGGCCCTGAGCTCCGCCCGGCGCGAAGAAGTCATCAGCATGGGCACGAAGCACCGTGGGCGTCACGATGAGTTGCTGCGCGCGTTCGCCGCTGGGCAGGCGCTTCGTTTCGACATCCTGATGGACATCGGCGGTTTCCGCGATATGCACCGGCACCGCCGCTGCACCCAGATCGGGCAGGAGTTCACCACGGCACACGGCTACGACACTCCCGAGGAGATCGTCGCCGCTGGTAAGCGCGACATATATGACGCGGCAATGAAGCGTGCCGCGGCAGCTTATGACTGGCTGGCAAAACGCCCGGGCCAGCCGTCAGCGACTGAGAGTGCGCAGTACGTGATTCCGCTCGCCTTCCGGCGGCGAACTCTGTTTAAGATGGACTTCGCCGAAGCCGTGTACATCGCGGAGCTGCGCTCCAAGCCCGAAGGGCACATCTCGTACCGCCGTGTGGCCTATGCCATGTACGAAGAGGTGGCGCGCAAGCATCCCACGTTGGCTGCGGTCTTTCGCGTCAAAGATGTGACGGAGCCTGTGGATTTGCTGAAGCGATAGCGCCTTCCCATGTCGCCCCAAGCTTGGGGAATGGTGCCAGGAATGCTAACCTCCCGAATCGGCTTTGCTTCGCTTTTTATTCGCTTCTGGTTTCCACAGGAGATATAATCTGGCGTCCAGTACAATCGGGGTGGAGTCATACAAAAGGCCGCACTGATTCGATTCCTTGATGGATATTCGCAGACTGGTGCCCTCCCCCATCCCGGCGGACGGCCAATGCCCATGCCAATCAGCGGCAACATATCAGGAGTGTGTTCATGGCTGAAGCCACAGTAGAACGGAACCGGGCCATCGATCTGGCCCTCTCGCAAATCGAAAAGCAGTTTGGCAAGGGCTCCATCATGCGCCTGGGGAGCAAGGAAGCTATTGTTCCCATCGCGGTCATCCCTACCGGCTGCATATCCTTCGACGCCGCCCTCGGCGTGGGCGGGTTCCCCCGCGGTCGAGTAGTCGAGATCTTCGGACCCGAATCTTCCGGCAAGACCACCATAGCTCTGCAGGTAATCGCCGAGGCGCAAAAGACCGGCGGCATGGCTGCCTTCGTCGATGCCGAACACGCTCTCGATCCGCAATATGCCCGCAAGCTGGGCGTGGATGTGGACAACCTGCTCGTCTCTCAGCCCGACTACGGCGAGCAGGCCTTGGAGATCGCCGAGGCTCTGGTTCGCTCGGGGGCGATTGACGTATTGGTCATTGACTCCGTCGCCGCCTTGGTACCGAAAGCCGAACTCGATGGCGAGATGGGCGACAGCCACGTCGGCCTTCAGGCGCGCTTGATGTCGCAGGCCCTGCGCAAGCTCACCGGCATTGTTTCCAAGTCGCGCACCTGCCTGGTATTCATCAACCAGATCCGTGAAAAGATCGGCGTGATGTTCGGCAATCCCGAGACCACCACCGGTGGTCGTGCGCTGAAGTTCTATGCCTCGGTGCGGGTGGACATCCGCCGCATCGCCGCCATCAAGGAAGGCGATCAGGTGGTGGGATCGCGAACTAAAGTAAAAGTAGTGAAGAACAAGGTCGCGGCTCCATTTCGTGAATCGGAATTCGACATCATGTACGGCGAAGGCATCTCGCGCGAAGGCGATCTGCTGGACATCGCCGTGAACAATAACCTCGTCGAGAAATCTGGCGCCTGGTTCAGCTACAAGGGCGAGCGCATCGGCCAGGGGCGCGAGAATGCGCGCGCCTTTTTGAAAGAGAACAAGGACATCACCGCCAAGATCGAGGCCGAAGTCAAGAAAGCCATCGGTCTGGTCGTAAAGGAAGAAAAGCCAGCACCGGCGAGCCCACCGCAAATCGAACACGCCAAGGCGGTGTCGATAAGACGCTAGGTATTCCAGGTGTGTCCTCGGCGTCAGAGTCTGTGTGAGAACTGACGTAATTCCAGGCTGTCATCTTGCGCGAGGGCCGAATGCCCGGGGTCCCCAGCAAACCCGCTGTTGGTTTGCTGGGGTGGCTGGAGGCCCGAGTCGAAGGACCGGCTGTTTCCAAACCTGGGATGATCTGGTCAATTTAGGCGTACCCCTTCGGCGGTTTGTACCCGCCAATCACTTTCGACAGCTGAGCCGCGAACTCGATCGGCGTGGCGTCTTCCAGCCAGGGACCCAGTATCTGCACCCCCAACGGCAATCCTCCGGACGTAAACCCGACTGGAGCGGCAGTAGCAGGAAATCCCGTCATGGTCGCAAAACCAGCCCAAAAGAGCGTGTCGGTGTAAGGGCGCGGGCCTTCAGGAGTGTTCAGCGTGCGCGCCGGCATCGGCTGGCTGTGATCATGGGGAAACGCGGGAACTGTGGCCACCGGCATTAGAAACACATCATGCGTCTTGAAGTATTCGCGCCAGGCGGCGCCAGCGTTCTCGCGCGCCGCCATGACCCGGAAATAATAGATATGGGGCGCATAGGGTGCGAAGGCAAATGCCTCGCCGATATTCTTGGGCGGCGGCAACGGAGCCTTCTGAAATAAATCTGGCGGAGGCCCGCCAGAGATGATCGGCGCTAACAGCTCGACATACGTCAGATACTCTTCTGTGAGGTTGACTCCTTGCGGCCAGCCCTCCTCCGTTTTAACGCCTGCCTTTTGCAGCGCGCGCACCGTTTCCTCGAGCCCACTGCGTACCTCTGACGAAACCGGCGCATTCTTGTCATCCAGGACGTAACCCACCCGAAATTCCGAAAGTCGCAAATGGCGCGCGGCCGGCAGCGACCAGCGATATGCCACCTGATCCGCCTCCACCGGGCCACCCAGCACCTCAAGCAGCGCCCGCAAGTCTTCAGCGTTGCGCGCCAGTGGCCCAGCAACCGGGAGGTGCAGAGGAATATCGGTCACCCCCGGCGGTGGTGGGATATGTCCTTTCATGGGCACGACATCAACCGACGACTTGTGCGCATAGATGCCGCAGAAATCTGCGGGAACGCGCAGTGAGCCCCCAATGTCGCTGCCCACCCCAAAGTAGCTCAGTCCACTGGCGATGGCGGCAGCTTCGCCTCCGCTGGATCCACCCGGAGTGCGCGTCACGTCCCAGGGATTGTTCGTGGTACCGAAGATATCGTTATAGCTCTGCCAATCGGCGGCATACGTGGGCACGTTGGTCTTGCCCAGGATGACCGCGCCCGCTTTCCGATAGCGGGCAACGCACACCGCATCCTGCTTGGGGACATAGTTCGCCAGTTCTTTGGCGCCGCAGGTGGTGCGAACTCCCTCCACCTCGAAGCTGTCTTTGATGGTGCAAGGAACACCATGAAACGCTCCCCACACCTGGCCTTTGGCCAGCGCCCCATCAGCGGCACGGGCGCGCTCGAGCGCCTGGTCGGCAGTGAGCGTGACGATGGCATTGAGCTTGGGATTAAAGCGGTCGATGCGCGCCAGGACTGCTTTGGTCAATTCAACCGAACTGATCTTTTTCTTGCGAATCGCAGCAGCGGCCTCGAATGCAGAGGCAAATTCCAATTCGGCCGCAGCGCTGGCCGCCGCTGATGATGTTACGGGAATCGTAGAAACCGCAGCCGCTGCAACTACCGCTGCGCTTCCCTTAAGAAATGTGCGTCTGCTAACAGCATCGTTTTCTGGCATGGAGTTCCTTGGCAAGTTTTCTGTTGGCGAAAAATCATATCCGAGAGAGATGTCTTTCCCAGGCATGCGACGGTCCTAATTCACTGCAGCTATGAATACCCCGAACGCGGGAATGACTAGGGACTTGAGCGACACCGAATTCTCCTTACTCAACGGGGCCGTGAGCAGCGTGCGGGCGATGGGATTCCTGATCCCCTCCGCCGAAAGATCAAGGCTGATTGTCCGCGGCTCAGCACTCATATTCAGCGCCACGAGCACCGAATTTCCCTGTCGAGGCTTGCGCAGAAAAGCCAAAACGTTGGGATCGTCACGGTCCACCGAAATATAAGCGCCCTCCCGCAGCCCTGGCTGGTTTCGCCGCAACGCCAGCAGGCGCTTGTAAAAACTTAAAATCGAATCGGGATCCTTTGCTTCCACCGCAACGTTGTATTGCTGATAGCTGGGCGGCACCGGCAGCCAGGGTTTAGTCGAAGTCGTGAAGCCCGCATTTCTCGACGCATCCCACTGCATCGGCGTCCGCTCGCCATCGCGGCCCTTGTCCTTCGGCCATCCTGTTCTGCCCACCGGATCCTGGACATCTTCTTTGCGGACCGGTGACGTAGTGCGCATGCCGATTTCTTCGCCGTAGTACATCTGCGGAGTCGCCCGAGTCGTCAGTAGAAGCGCCGCCATCAGCTTCGCGATCTGATCATTGTGGACACCATCGCCGTAGCGATCCCATTGCCGCGGTTGGTCGTGATTGCTGAAGAAGTATTCCGGCTGGCCGCCAGCCGGATTGTGCTCTATCTCCTCCAGCAGTCGCCGGAATTCCGGCGCTGCGAGCCGGTTCACATCCGCAATCTGAAAATCCATGGGCAGTTGGATCTCATCGTTGCTCTTGCCATACATCTTGGAAAGCTCGCTGATGTTCGGCTCATCGGCTTCCGATATCAGCACCGCATTCCCGGGATAGCCATCCACGATTTGCCGCAACTGCCGCAAAACATCGTGCACTTCCGGAAGATTGTCTGTGTACCTGTGCTCAATATTCGGATCGCCGTAGGCGTTGAAGCCGGGCAGTATTGGATCGTCGTGCAGGTCGGGGTCTTCAAACAACCGTGACACGGCATCAACGCGAAAGCCGGCGGCGCCGCGATCCAGCCAGAATCGCAGCACGTCGTACATGGCTTTCCGCACTTCGGGATTGCGCCAATTCAAGTCCGGTTGCTGGACGTAAAAATAGTGGTAGTAGTGCTGGCTGGTTTTGGGGTCTAACGTCCAGGCGGAATGGCCGAACCAGGAAAGCCAGTTGTTCGGCGGTCCGCCATTCTTGCCGTCACGCCAGATGTACCAGTCGCGCTTGGAATTGGTGCGCGAGGAGCGCGATTCCTTAAACCAGGAATGCTGGTCGGAGGTGTGGTTGAGCACCAGGTCGAGGATCACGCGGATATTGCGTTTCTTGGCTTCCTGCATCAGACGATCAAAATCCGCCATGGTGCCAAATTGCTGGTCTATGGCCTCATAGTCAGCAATGTCATAACCGAAATCGACCTGCGGCGAAGGATAGAAGGGCGTGATCCAGATGGCATCAATGCCAAGGTCGCGCAAATAGTCGAGACGCGAGGTGATGCCCTTCAGATCGCCGACACCATCTCCGTCGCTGTCCTGAAAACTCCGCGGATAGATTTCGTAAATGACCGCATGCTTCCACCAGGGATCGGACGAGGCAGGAGCAGAAGCCGGCGCTTTCGCCGCGCCGGAAGGAGCGCCTTGGGCTCGAAGCGTCCCGGGACTGGCGGTGACGACTAGAGTGGTAAGGATGCAGCAGAGGACAAGCCTTCGAAGCAACGAAATTGTCGGTAGCTGGAGTCCCATGCGGCGCTCCAGCATAACAAAGGCAAGCGTGTCCTGCAGCCCGATCGCTCGGCTTCCCATGCTGCTCAATCTTCAGGTTGCCCCGCACCTTCGCCAGCCCTTAGAATCGCTTCCAGCAGGCCGCTGAGAACATTGAAGAACGTCGTCGCCATCTATCCCGGGTCTTTTGATCCGGTCACCAACGGGCACCTCGACTTGATTGCGCGCGGGGCAGAGATTTTTGACCAACTCATAGTCGCCATCCTGCGCAACCCCGAGAAGCACCCGCTGTTCACGCTGACTGAGCGTATGGCGATGATGAAGGAGCTGACGGCACGCTGGGGCAACGTGCGTATCGACACCTTCGAAGGGCTGCTCGTGGACTACGCCCGCAAGGTTCACGCGCAGGTCCTGTTGCGTGGTATCCGGGCGATCAGCGATTATGAATATGAGCTGCAGATGGCGCTTATGAATCGCAAGCTATATCCGCAAATGGAAACGGTATTCATGATGCCGGCGGAGGCTTACAGCTACGTCAGTTCGCGGCTGGTGAAAGAGATCGCCGAGCTGGGCGGATCAGTGCGGGGACTGGTACCCGAGATGGTCGAAGAACGCCTGCACAGCAAAGTCAACGGAACTTGATAATCACAGGAAAGGAACAGAAGCAATGGCAGTAGCAACCCAAGCCGTATTCACCCAGCGCATTGATCGCATCGAAGTGTCGGCCACCATGGCGGTGGTGGCTGAGGCTGAAAAACTCCGGGCTGGCGGCGCCGATCTGGTCGATTTTGGCGCAGGCGAGCCACACTTCCAGGTACCGCAGCACATCCGCGACGCTGCCATTGCCGCTGTCCAGGCCGGTTTCAATAAGTACACCGCGGTAGCAGGAATCGCTGAGCTTCGCGATGCCATCGTCAGCCGCCACGCGCAGGACTTTGGTTCCGATTACAAGCGCGAAGAAGCCATCGCCTCAACCGGCGGCAAGCACGCGCTGTTCAATGCCGTTCAGGTGCTCGTGGATCATGGCGATGAGGTGATCATTCCCGTGCCCTACTGGGTGTCGTTCAAGGACATCGTCCGTTATGCCGGAGGCGTGCCGGTGTTCGTCGAGACCGATGAGCGCCGCGCGTTTCAGATTACAGCGGAAATGGTGGAGCGCGTCATCAGCCCGCGGACCAAAGCCATCATCCTCAATTCGCCAAACAATCCTTCCGGCGCCGTGATGAGCCCGCAGGATATTACCGCCATTGTCCGGCTGGCTCACGCTCGCGGCATCTACGTGATCGACGACGAGTGTTACGTCTACCTCGACCACACCGGCCGCCGCTTTTCCGCCGGCTCAATCCATGATGCCAAAGAGCATTTGGTCATCATTGGCTCACTCTCCAAGACTTACGCCATGACCGGATGGCGCATGGGATACGCGCTGGGTCCGGCGAAGATTGTGGCTGCGATGCAAAAGCTGCAAAGCCAGTCCACCTCGAATCCCACCTCCATCGTGCAGAAGGCGGCTGTAGCTGCGCTCAACGGACCACAAGACTGCGTTCGCGAGATGGCGGAAGATTACATCAAGCTCCGCGAGCGCATGGTGCATGGCTTGCGCGAGATTCCCCACATCCACTGCACGCTGCCGCAAGGCGCATTCTATGCGTATCCCAACGTATCGGCCTATATCCGCAAGGACGGTATGAAGTCCGCCTCCGAGGTTGCTTCGCGTCTGTTGCGCGAGGCCCACGTGGTGACGGTACCGGGCGAGGCCTTCGGCACCGGCGAGCATATTCGCATGTCGTATGCCACCTCGATGAAGGAGATCGATCGCGGCCTGGAGAGGATGAAAAAGTTCTTCGCCAGCGCCTAGAGCTCAACGTGGAATGCTGGGCGGCCTTTCCGGCCGGCGATAGATTTGCCCGCCCTTCATCACGAAGTTCACTTTCTGCAGGGCAGTAATGTCAGCCAGCGGGTCGCCTGGAAGAGCGACTAGGTCTGCAAATTTGCCCGGTTCCACAGTTCCGATCTGATCCTGCCAATCGAGCAACTCGGACGCGACCAGTGTCGCCGACTTGATCGCTTGCATCGGCGTCATCCCATACTTCACCATCAGCGGAAACTCCACCGCGGGGTTCATCTTCCAGTCAAAACCGCCGGCATCGGTGCCGAAGGCGATCTTCACGCCCGATTGCACCGCCCGGCGGAACGTTTCCCCGTGAATTCTGGGAATCTCCCGCCATACCGGGGCGCCGGTTGTGGCTCGTCCTTCCGCCACGTACTCACCGACATAGAGCGTAGGCACGTAGTAGATGCCCTTGGCGATCATCGCCTTCATATCTTCCGGCGCGATGTATGCTCCGTGCTCGATCGTGTCGACGCCCGCCTCCACTGAATTGTGCACCCCGTTGAGAGCCATCGCATGAGAAGCCACACGATGCCGCTGGCGGTGGGCCTCGTCCACGATGGCTCGCAGTTCCTCCATCGTGAAGGTTGGAATGCCGTCGACGGTATTGTCCGGCCGCACCCGGTAGCTGCGGTCGCTGTATACCTTGATCCAGTCCGCGCCATAGCTGATCTGCTCGCGCACCGCCTTGCGCGCCTCATCGGGGCCATCCACCATCTGCAATCCATGCGGCACCTCAACCTCCGGGGAATAGCCCAGCAGCGGATAGGCGCCGGTAACATCCAGTGCGCGCGTCGCTACCTGCATGCGCGGTCCGGGAATGATTCCGTTATTGATGGCCCGCTTGATGTCCACATCGGCGTACATGGCGCCTTCCGTCTCTAGGTCGCGGATCGTGGTGAAGCCCGCTTCCAATGCCCGACGTGCGGCCTGTGTGCCCAGAATCGTCCGGTACTCCCGGGATTGCTTCAGCAGCTGCTCGTCGTAATCTGCCGGAGTGATGTCCCCTTGCAGCAACACATGAGTGTGGGTGTCGATCAGGCCTGGGAGACACGTCTCGGTACTAAGGTCGACAACCTCCGCTCCCGAAGGCAGCGATGCCCCTCCTTTTACTTCGCTGATTTTTTCTCCCGTAACCGTAATAACTACACTCCGCCGCGGCTGATCGGATCGGCCGTCGATCAACGTGCCGCACTTGAGATAAACCACACGCGCCGGGGCAGCTTCACTCGGTTTTGTCGCCTGGGACCAACCGCCCGCGGAGCTCGCCGCCAGCATGCATAGAACTCGGACCAGCATCGCGCCCGCTCCTTGGTATTGAACGATGACAAAGGAAAAGTCGCGAGTGTATCACCAGTTCTTCCCGCTACCTATCAGGAACCAATTCGTCCCATGCCTTGCGCTTCATTCCACCCGTCATAAGACTGAGTCTGAAACCCGCGTCTGCACATCTGATCCAGCAGGAGCAGAGCCATGCAAAAAGTTAATCTTGCTGAGAAGTTCTCCCGTTTTCAGGACTACTACGATCCCAAGATTGCCGGTGAATTGAACGACTCCTACGTGAAGCTGGTCAAGGTGAAAGGCGAATTTGTCTGGCACCACCATGATGAGGAAGACGAGCTGTTTCTCATCGTCAAGGGAAACTTGCGCATGAAGTACCGCGAAAAGGGCGTGGAGAGCGAGCTGATGCTTCACCCCGGTGAGTTCGTCATCGTGCCGAAGAAAATGGAGCATCTTCCGATCGCAGACGAAGAGGTTCACCTGGTGCTGCTCGAGCCTAAGACGACGCTTAACACCGGAAACGTTCGCAACGAGAGAACGCGGGAACAGCTGCAGCACGTCTGAGCCGCTGCCGCTCACGGCAGACGTGGTACCCTGTTCACTTCGTAGGTGAGCCGATCCTCCAAATTCCAGAATGCGCTCAGCTGGGTCCGGTCGATCTTTGTGCTGGACCCGCTGATTTATTTCTACACCGTCGTCCTGGGGACGTTGTCCCTGGGGTCTTCGTTATTTGACCGCCGCGGTCGCGTTCAGCACTGGTTCGCACGCCTGTGGTCGTGGCTTATTCTCAAAACCACACTCTCCCCGGTCCGTATTACCGGGCTTGAAAATCTTCAACCTCACCAGCCCGCCGTGTATGCGGCCAACCACGTCTCGGCGCTCGACATTCCTGTCCTCTACGCCAACCTGCCCATGCCGTTCCGGATCATCGCCAAAGAGCATCTCTTCCGCTACCCCTTCATGGGATGGCACCTGCGGCGCTCCGGCCAGATTGCAGTCGACCAGGAAGACGCGCGCTCCAGCCTGCGTGCGCTGAATCGCGCTTCCCAAACTGTGCATGATGGAATGCCCCTGGTCGTCTTTCCGGAAGGCGGACGTTCTGCCGCCGGCCAGGTCAGGCCGTTCTTGAGCGGCGCGTTCTACGTGGCAATCAAGGCCGGGGTTCCAGTAGTCCCGCTGGCGATTGTCGGAACCTATGAATGCCTGCCGATGAACGCGTTTCACATCCGCCCGCACCCGATTGAGCTGGTGATCGGCAAACCTGTCTCCACCGGGGAATACACCACCCGCGACATGGACGCCCTTGCCCAGCGCGTCCAGGCCGTCATCGCAGATATGTACTACGCTCGCGCCTCGGTACCTGACCCCAGGCACACCGCGTCGTCTGCGAACCCAGAAATCGAAACTGCACGCCGCCAGGAGCCGGGTTAAACTGACTTCATGCGTCCTCGCATTGCCGTGCCCCAGCCGCACTCGCAAAAACCGGAATACAACGAGCGCTCGCTGCCGCAGTACACTCAGGCAGTGGAAGCCGCCGGGGGCGAAGCGGTTGTGATTCCGCTCGACCAGCCCAATGCCGAGATCGCGCGGCTGGTCACCACCTGCGACGCCGTCCTTCTGCCCGGCAGCCCGGCGGATTTGTCCCCTGAAAAATATGGCGCTCCCAAGCGTCCCGAAACCAGCCCATCCGATCCCGGCCGCGACAACGTAGATGAGCTGCTGCTCCAGGACGCCCACAACATGTACAAGCCCATTCTCGGCATTTGCTACGGCATACAGTCGCTCAACGTTTGGCGCACGGGAACGCTGTTTCAGGACATTCCCTCTGAGGTCCACACCCAGATCAACCACGAAGCCGGCAAAAAAGTTCCACGTGCGCATACCGTCCAGGTCGAGCCCGGCTCGACGCTCGCGCAAATTCTCGCTCCGGTCTGGCCGGCTGAGCACGGCCAAACTTCCGGATGGGTAAACTCCAGCCATCATCAGTCGGTGGCCGCGGTGGGCGACGGCCTGCGCGTGGTGGCGCGCTGCCCCGATGACGGCGTCGTCGAAGCGGTGGAAGGAACTTCTCCCGATCACTTTGTGCTTGGCGTGCAATGGCACCCGGAGCGCGGCTTTGAACACGATCCTGCATCCCGGGCTATCTTCCGTGCTTTTGTGGAGGCAGCCCGGCGCCGCCATGCGCATCCCCGAACCCCGGCTCCCGATTTTGAGACGCTGCCCCGCTAACCCGCATCTATTCAACTTGGGATCGCTTGATACTTCCTGGAGGAATCATGGCAAAGAAGAAAAAAGACGACCTTCCCAAGAACATACACGGCCAGGGATTTCCTGACCGGCCCGCTGGAGATAAGAGCCGCTACGATCCCGAATTCGAAATACCTGATCCCGAAGCGGTAGAAGAAGACATCGCGGAAGTCGAAACAGTCTACAGGCCTGAGAAAAAGAAGCCTGCATAAAACGTCCTGCGCCTTTCGCCGGTCGCGGCTTCGGAGTCGAAGGATCTTGCGTTTCCTGTCCGGGCTGACTGCCGCCGCCCGCTTCTGCTAACTTCGTCTTATGACGGACGGAGTCTGTTGGTCTCTGGCGGGCCGCGTGGCCCTCATCACCGGTGGATCGCGCGGCATCGGCGCGGCGGCCGTGCGTATGTTCACCACAGCCGGCGCCAAGGTCGCTTTCAACTACCAGAAAGCCAGGATAGAAGCCGAAGCCCTGGTTTCACATTGCGGTGCAGCCAACTGCGCCACGTTTCAAAGCGATCTTGACGGTCCCAACGCTGCGCGCCAGTTGGTGGAATCGACCATCAAGCGCTTCGGGCGCCTCGATATCCTGGTCGCCAATCATGGCATCTGGCCTCCCGATGACTCACCCATCGACCAGATGGCCGACGAGCAGTGGAATCGCACCCTGGCCATCAACCTGGACAGTGTCTTCGGCCTCATCAAATACTCCGTCGCGCAAATGAAGAAGCAGGACGGCGGACACATCGTCGTCATCAGCTCCACCGCAGGCCAGCGAGGGGAGGCTTTTCACTGCGACTACGCCGCCAGCAAAGGAGCGGTGATCAGCATGGTCAAAGGGCTCTCCGCGGAATTGGCGCGGGATAAGATCTATGTGAACTGCGTCGCTCCGGGATGGGTCGTCACCGACATGGCAGCCCCCGCCCTGAACGATCCTGCTACCAGGCAGCGCGTCCTCAGCACCATCCCGCTGGGCCGCCCCGGCACCCCCGAGGAAATTGCTGCTCCAATCCTGTTTCTCTGTTCCGAACACGCGGGCTTTATCACCGGAGAAATCTTTAACGTAAATGGTGGGGCGGTCTTGATAGGATGATTTACTGGATCTCCATTTGAAGAGAAAACCCCACCCAAGCTCTGCTTGAGTGTGGCACCCTCAGGTTTCTTCGCAATGCGATATTTTTCGCTAGTTGTGTTTCTTGCATTTGTGGCTGCGAGCGCCCAGACTCCGTCGTCGAATCCTCCGGCGGCTGCCGTTCCGTCGTCGTTCATCGCCACCCAGACTACAGACCCCAACGCAGTCAAAGCTCGCGCTTTGCTCGACCAGATGATCCAGGCCATGGGCGGACAGGCTTACATGTCTGTGCAGGACATGCAACAGGAAGGACGCACCTACAGCTTTTTCCAGGGGAAACCGAACAGTGTGGGCGCACCGTTTTGGCGTTTCTGGAAATTTCCCGACAAGGACCGGGTTGAGCTCACCAAGCAGCGCGACATCGTCTACATCAACGTGGGCGACCGCGGCTACGAAGTCACCTATAAGGGCACGGCTCCGCAGGAAAGAGAGCAACTGGAGGAATATGTCCGCCGGCGCGAGCACTCCCTCGAGACTGTGTTGCGCATTTGGCTGCAGCAGAAAGATACCGCCCTGTTCTATGACGGACCTGCTGTCGCCGAGCAGAAGCCGTGCGACTCAGTCACCATCCTCGACAGCAAGAACGATTCGGTCACCATATTCATCGACCGTAATTCTCACCTGCCGGTCAAGAAGACCTGGACCTGGCGCGATCCGCTCGACAATCTGAAGAACGAAGAAGGGGAGATCTACGACAACTTCAAGTCCATCGGAGGGGTATTGATCCCACACAGTATCCTGCGCACGCGCAACGGCGACATTACCAATCAGCGCTTTCTAACCGTCACTCGCGTCAACGCCGGAGTTCCGGATTCGCTGTTTCAGACCAACGTGACCTACGACCCGTATAAAAAATCCAGCAAGTAGCGCGCAGGGCAGTCTGGGAAAAAACGGGGAACGGGCAGGGGGCAGAGCAATCACGCAGAAGAGCCATTGCTCAACGCTAAGGGTTGCACATGTCGAGCGATCTCCTCTGCCAGCCTGTCTTCTGCAACTTCGAGATCGTACGCAGCCTGGAGGTTGAGCCAAAATCGGGCGCTGGTATTGAAATAGCGTGCCAGCCGCAAAGCCGTGTCAGGGGTGATTGAACGACGTTCGTGCACTATTTCCGCAACGCGGGGCACAGGCACGTGAAGTGCCAGGGCCAACCTGTTCATGCTCAAGCCCAGGGGAAGCATGAACTCCTCGCGCAAGATCTCGCCGGGGTGAATGGGAGGAAGCCTTCGAGATTTCGGCATCGCTATGTCACCTAGTGATAATCCACAATCTCCACGTCGTAGGCCTCACCGCTTCGCCAAACGAAGCAGATGCGCCATTGATCGTTGATTCTGATACTGTGTTGGCCCTGGCGATCGCCGCGTAGAGACTCGAGCCGGTTTCCAGGTGGCGCAGCCAAATCTCGCAATTGTGTGGCACTATCCAACTGCCGTAACTTGCGACGCCCCACAAATTCGATCGAACGAAAGCGTTTCCCGCTTTCGCGATTGTAAAGCCGCTCCGTATCCCTGCAACGAAACGTCTTGATCAACGGTAAGAATGGTATAACGTTCGGCGTATAACGTCAATCGTTATACTTGAGTTACTAACCCTAGGCCTCACGCCCAGAAATCGGCTCAACCTCCACCAGCGTCGAATAGAACGTGGCGCCGCGGCCGATGTCTGTGAGGCGGTCCGAAGTCAGCACGTTGATGTTGATGCCGTCAGCACGCTGCTTGGCGGAGTCAAGGCGTGCCGCCACCACGCGCGGCTGCACGCCATCAGTAATGCGCGCAGTCAGGCGGATCTCCCCGCGATCGTTGAACACTCGAACCTGCTGGCCATCCCGGATGTTGCGGTCGCGAGCGTCATCGCCATGGATCTCCAGCAGCCCCGGCTCTTCCAGAGCGCGAATCGCCGGCAGATTGGTGAAGCTGGAATTCAAGAAGTTGTCAGCCTTGCGAGCCAGCAGCTCCAACGGAAATTTCCCGTCACCGTTGCCCGAACCCTCTCGGCGATGCCGCGATTCAGTCGGCGGAACAAAAGACGCCACCGGATCCAGGCCCTGCGCAGCGAGTTGCGGACTCGAAAGCTCGGCCTTGCCGCTGGCCGTGAAGAAGCCACCCTTGGCGAATGGCAGAAAAGGATGATCTCCATCGGCGCCGCTACTACCTGAGTCCCCGGCCGCAGCATCCTTCCCGGAGCGCGATCCGTTGAACTCCAGGCGCACGAAGTTCTCTCGCTCCAATCGATCCCGGCCGACGCCCCTGAGCCACGTATGCGATGTGGAGAGTGCGGCGTCGATCATCTCATCCACCGATTCACGAAAGCACTCATCCTCAAAGCCCATGCGTAAAGCCAGTTCGCGGAACAACTCGACATTCGAGCGGCATTCCCCCAGCGGCTCGATCGCCTGCTTCGATATCTGCAGGTAGTAGTGTCCGTAAGAATTTTGCAGGTCTTTGTGTTCGAAGAAAGTCGTGGCAGGCAGAACCAGGTCAGCGTAGTCGGTAGTGTCGGTAAGAAACTGCTCATGCACTACCGTGAACAGATCGGGTCGCTTGAGCTGTTCGACAACCAGATTGTGGTTAGGCGCGACCGCCGCGGGATTTGAGTTATAAACGAACAGCGCCTTGACCGGCGGATCGCTGAGAGTCGCCAGCGCCTTGCCCAATTCCGTCATGTTCACCACCCGGGCGGGCCGGCCCAGCGGCGATTTCTCCATCAGATCGAGGCGCTCCAGCGCGCTTTTATTAAGCGGGAACGCCCCGCTGGTCGAAAGCTGCAGACCGCCCCCAATCTCCTTCCACGATCCCGTGACGCAGGGCAGCATCGCGATCGCACGCACCGCCATGCCCCCGTTCTCCGAGCGCGAGACCCCGTAGTTCACGCGAATCACCGCCGGGCGAACCGTGGCGTAATCCCGCGCCAGCTTGCGAATGTCTTCGCCTGAAATTCCCGTCCACTTCGCAACCCGCTCTGGTGGGTACTCCTCAACGCGCTGGCGAAGCTCATCAAACCCTACTGTGTAGCGCGAGACATAGTCGGCGTCATAAAGCTCCTCTTTAATGATGACGTGCATCATCGCCAGCGCCAGGGCAACGTCGGTTCCCGGAGCAATCGGCAGATACCAGTCCGCGCAGTCCGCGGTTCGCGTGCGGTAGGGGTCGATGACCACCAGCTTTGCTCCCGCGCGCCGGGCCTGGTGGATGAACGGCCACAGATGAACATTGTTGCCGTGGATGTTTGCGCCCCAGGCAATGATGTAGCGGGACTGCGCGAACTGTTCGGGCTCGGTGCCCAGCTTCTTGCCCAACACGGATACCAGCGCATCTCCGCCCGCGGTCGAGCAGATAGTCCTGTCCAATTGCGAAGCTCCCAGACGATGGAAGAAGCGCCGGTCCATGGAGCCGCCATTCAGCGCGCCCAGATTGCCGCCGTAGGAGTAAGGCAGGATGGCCTCGGGTCCGTATTCATCCGAAATCGCAGCCAAGCGAGTAGTGATCTGCGCCAGCGCTTCCTCCCAGGAGATGCGCTCGAAATCAGCGAAGTCTTTGTGGCCCGATCCTTTGGCAACGTCCTTGCGGCGGCGCAGCGGAAAGAGAACGCGATCGGGCGAATAAACGCGGTCGAGATACCTGGCAACTTTCGCACACAGAAAACCGCGCGTCACAGGATGCGCCGCATCGCCGCGGATCCGGGTCGCTCGCCCATCTTCGACGGTGATCTGGACACTGCAGGCATCGGGACAGTCGTGGGGACAGGCGGCGTGAACCACGGACTTCATGAATCGATTATACGGGCAGGGAAACTGCATCAACCACAGAGGACACAGAGGAACACACAGGCGCGACCAGGAATTAGTGGGGGAAATCGGGAATTATCGTAGTGAACGGTTCTCACCTTGGTGCTCCTTTGTGATTTTTGCGGTTTGACATAAAAACAGGCGGCCCCGCGGCCGCCTGCGATTGTTTAACCTTGTGCTTAGCCTTACGGCAGCACGGTGACCCAATGCGAGTACATCCGTGGATTGCCGGTGGAATTGTCTTTCAGCACCAGGCCGTAGGTTCCGACCTTTGCGCTTCCCGCCGCGGCCAGGCCGCTCAGTCCGTTGATGTTGCGGAAGCGGGTGAAGTTACTGGTCGACACGTCCAGAGGCGCGCCCAGGATGTAGCCGAATAGCCGGCTGTTCTGGATCTGGAAGCTGCCCTGGTTACCGCTGACGATATTCACGCTGCCCGCCACCAGGTCGCCTTCAACTCCCTGCCGGCGCAGCACCACTCGCTGCGGCACAAGAACGGCAGGGTTCTGCGTGGTATCCAGCGTGCCGCCGATCGCGATTCGTTGCCCAACCACCAATTCGGAATTGTTGAACAGGAAGTTGGTAAACCAGTTGTCGACATGACAGATGTCGTAGTCCTGCACCTGGCTGACGTCGAGCGTAACCGGGAAGCCAACCTGAATGTTGGCGATATCCGGCCACTCTTCTCCTACCAGCAGCGTGACGGTTTGTGCCGGGCCGCTCGTG
This sequence comes from Terriglobales bacterium, assembly GCA_035624455.1. Taxonomy (NCBI): domain Bacteria; kingdom Pseudomonadati; phylum Acidobacteriota; class Terriglobia; order Terriglobales; species Terriglobales bacterium. The sequence continues at coordinate 11,021 of DASPRM010000098.1, read as the reverse complement.
GGATTCACGGCCACGATGCGGCCGCTGATGAAGTTCGCATGATGCGTCACCACTTCCACCGAACTCGCCAGCACGCTGCCATCGTTCTGCACCGTGCCGTCCACTTCGATCACCGCCGGAGTGGTGAGCGTGCTGAGGTTGTTGGTGCCGCTGTAAGTGGTGGAGCTGTTCACATCGATCGTGATCTGGTGCCCATGCAGCCGCTGGATCACGAACGAGTTGCCCGCCACGTTGACCGACACCAGCCCTCCGCGAAGGTCCGTGATTTGCGCGTCATCGTCTTTCGGAGCCACCGGGCGAAGATCGATTTGCGGATTGACAACGCCGGTCACCTGCCCTGTGCCGTCGACCTGCAGTGACTGGCGTAAATCAAATTCCACATGCAGCCCCGAGAGCCCATTCGCAGTTACTACCATCGGCTTCGAAAACGAAACCGTCACCGTGGTCGTGGAAGAAGTTGTGTTGTTGGGTGCCGTGAATGATCCGTTGATCGTGCCCACGCCCGGCGGATTCTGGCTCAAATCGAGGTACGAGACTACGGGATTCGACATGCTGAATGTGGCGCTGGTGTAGGTTCCTGCGGGCACCGCATTAAACGCCAGCAGCGTCCGCAGCCCTAGCAGGCGGGCGAAATCCACCGTGGTGGCTTCCGACAGCGCGTTCACGCTGCTGGAAGAATTGTTCAGAGTGATGCTGTTAATAGTTACATTGAACGCCAGCACGGAGGGCAGTGGGGCATCTTCCGCCGTGACGAACGTAGCCCCAGTGTCGCCTTGGGTGTTGTTCGTGCTGCCGGAACCAGCTCCCCCTCCGCATGCCGTGAAAGTGAACGTCAGGATTGCGGCCAATGCCGCAAGCGAAAACACACGTCGCATGACACACTCCAGAGATTTGGATTCTGGGGGAGCTGTTTCTACTGACGCAGACTTGAAACCCGCACGACCGGCGATAGTTGCTGGTTACTGTAGGACAGGGGCAAGCGGTGAACTAGGATTGTCTCTTGCGTTCCAGGTGCTCATCGAGCGCGCGATTCAATTCCTGTACCAGCTCGCTAAGACGCTCAGGATTTCTTTCTTCTGAAATTTGTTGCGCAATACTCTGCCAGGTGGACGCCGTTCTGTTTTTATGGGGCAGCCGGGGTGAGGTCTTTCCGGCTGAATTGTGGGGAGAGGGGTACTGCTGGTGCATTTTGGAAATCTGCCCTGGTGGAATGTAACAAATATGCTAACAGCTGGACGGTAAACCATCAACCCGCACCCATAACTTTTGCCGCGCCGCAGCTTTGGCCCGTCTCAGCCGAGGTTAGCCTACGTTCGCGCCGCATTCCGGGCAGCGCTGCGGCCATTCATCGCCACTGAGATCGTAGAGGAGTTCCCCGCATTCCGGGCAGACCGGCTCTTGCTCTTCCGTAAGATTGTCTTCCAGGTCGAGGTTGGAATTCGTACCCGAGTAAGCGAGGACAGCGAGAGGAGCGTCGAGGAATGGCATAAGAACCTCCGGAGCGGGCCTCGATGCCAGTATTGTGCGCCCTGGGAAGGGCGGGAATTGTGATCCCTGACAGGCTTGCGGTCGTTGGTGCCGATTTGGGAAAGAGGAGTCGGCGGCGGTTTCCCATTTTCGGTCCGCCCCCAGCAATTGGCTTACTGGGTCGCGCCCTTCCAGTGCTTCCAGAGGAAGACAAAGGTGATGTAGTGGGTCACGAGCAGCGCCGGAACCCAGAAAGCGGGAATCCAGTAGGCCGGACCCATGTAGCGTTGCGCGTCATGGATGTTAGCCAGTGCTATAGCGTTGAACAGGTCCAGTGTTCCTTCGATGTTGAAAATCCATACCAGAACTTGACTGGCTGACGCGTTTCTCACAAGGGCGAGAATCGCGACCAGAGCCAGCAAGGCAGCGAGCAGGTCCCCGAGTGCCGCCGGATAAGCGAATTGCCGCGGAATTCCGGCATAGGTGGCTCCGGGCGCCAGAAACATGAGTCCGAGATGGCGCATTGCATGCAGTAGGAGAATCGGGAGCAGCAGGGTTTGAGGTTTCAGCCCTGCGAGTTTTGGGAAGAGGTAGATCCGGGCGGCGACCCAGAACACAAATGTACTGAACAGAAAATTCACAGTCAGAATATTCATCGGACCCTCCGGTTGCTCCGTTCACTGGATTCGATCTCCAGAAGTCAGGCGGCGATGCAGAGCAAATCCGCACCTTGTCTCCCAAAAGGCGTGCGCATAAAACTACGGCAGCAAGATTCGGATGGACTTGGGGCAGCCGACTCCAGTCGAATGCTTGCCATCGGATACACTCAGAGCTGAGGTGCACTCATGGACGCAGGTGAATTTCGGCAAATCGGGCACCGCGTGGTTGACCTGCTGGCGGAGTACCTGGAGCACATCGAAGAGAAGCCGGTCTTTCCTGACGTCGAGCCCAGCCTGCTCACCGAGCTTTTTGCCGAGCCCTTGCCCCAGGAGCCCAAACCGGCTACGCAAGTCCTGGACGAGCTGGAAGAGAAGCTTCTGCCTTATTGCACGCACGTCGGACACCCAGGTTATATGGGCCTGATTACTCCTTCGCCGAATCCCGTAGGCGTGATTGCCGACTTCATCTGCTCGGCACTGAACCAGAACATCGGCGCTTACACCATTGGCCCATCGGCGGTAGCGATGGAACGCAGAGTGGTTCGCTGGCTTACGGATCTGGCCGGTTACGGCCCTCGAGCCGGAGGCAATCTCACCAGCGGCGGCATGATGGCCAACTTCATTGGCATCAAGCTGGCCCGGGATTGGGCTTCGCGCGACCGTGCCCAGCACGACGGGGTTCACGAAAAATGGGCTGTGTATGCGTCCGAAGAACGCCACGTTTCCGTGGATAAGGCGGTCGATGCGGTGGGCCTGGGCCGCGCGGGGCTTCGTGCCTTGCCCACCGATGCCGAATTTCGCGTGCGCCTGGATGCCCTCGAATCGGCTATCGCAGACGACCACAAGCGCGGCGTGCGCCCGATGTGCATCGTCGGGATTTTTGGCACCACCAATACCGGTGCCATCGATCCTCTGCATGAGCTGAGAAAGATCGCCGATCGCGAGGGCATGTGGCTTCATGCCGACGCCGCCTATGGCGGCGGGATGCTGCTCTCGCACGAATTCGCCATGCTGGATCACGGCCTGGAGCTGGCCGATTCGATCACCATCGACCCTCACAAATGGTTCTATGCGCCGCTCGATGCGGGGGCGATCCTGGCCAAAGACGAGCGGCGGCTGACGGCTTCCTTCGGCATGAAGCCGGCATATCTGACCGACGAACTCGATCGCGAGAGCGAGCGCTACCAGTATTACGTCCACGGCTTCGAGCAGTCACGGCGTTTTCGCAGTCTCAAGGTCTGGATGAGCTTCAAGCGCTACGGCGCGCGCCAGATCGCCGAGTGGATCGACAACAACGTGCGCCAGGCGAAATATCTGTATTCGTTGGCAGGGAAGCATCGTGAGTTCGAGGCGGCGAGCGATCCGCCCATGTCGGCAATCTGCATTCGCTACTGCGCCGCCGATCTCGACTCAGCGCAAGCCAAGGAATTGCACGCCGAGGTGGCGCGGCGAGTTGAGCAGAGCGGCAAATTCTGGATCTCGACTACGGAGCTCAAGGGTAAATCGTGGTTCCGCATTAATCCGGTAAATTTCCGCACTCGCAACGAGCACATGAAGCAATTATTAGAGCTGCTGGAAGAGGAATGCCACGCCGTGCTTCGCGGCTGGGCACGCGAAAGCAAGGCCAGTGATTGAAGGTCCCCTGACTTAGGACTTGCGCCTAAGCCGTCTCCTCGATTCTCTTGGAGATCAGTCGCCACGCAACCACGCTGCTGGCTACCGACAGAGTCGCGCATATCAGCATGATCGCTCGGAAGCCGGAGACGAAAGCCCGCGAGATCTGCATCTTTACTTCCTTGGCCGTGTTTGCGTCGAGCCCGGCGGGCAGAGTCAACGCCGCGAGTCGGACTTCTTGCGACTGAATCTCGTGGGAAATAGGCTCCGGGATCGACACCTTCGCCAGCGACTCATTCAACCGTGAGCTGAATACGCCGATCATTACCAGTCCGAAGACGGCGATGGCGAGCACACCTGCCAGCCGCGCGACTGCATTGTTAACGCCCGAAGCTGTGCCAGATCGACCCTGACCGACCGAACTCATCACCGCCGTAGTGAGTGGAGCAACGCTGACCGCCATCCCAAAACCGAGAATCAAAAATCCGGGAAAAAACGTTCTCCAGTAAGACCCGCCTATCGAGGGAACGGCAAAGAGCGCAAATCCTGCCGCCGCAATCAGCGGGCCGATAATCAGGGGAGTCCGCGGGCCGTAGCGTGATACCAGCCCCCCCGACCAGCGGGAGAGAGAAAACATCAGCAAAATTACGGGCAAAGCGGCAGCGCCGGTGGCGGTCGCGGAATATCCCTGCACCTGAATCAGGTTCATGGGAAAGAGAAAGAAGAATATCCCCAAAGCGGAATACAGAAATAATGTGAGCAGGTTGGCGCCACTGAAATTCCGCGACTTGAAGAGACCCAGCGGAACCATTGGTGATCGCTCTCTGGCCTCGAGCAGTACAAAAAGTATTAGGCCTCCGGCACCGACAATCAGGCTTCCCCATACCAAGGGATGGCCCCAACCTCGGCTGCTGGAATCGATCAATCCGTACACCAGGCCTGCCAGAGCCACCGTGGCCGTCACCGCGCCGAGCCAATCCACATCGTGGGCCTCGGGGTTGCGGCTTTCCGGAACATGCCACAACGAAATGACAATCACTGCAGCCGCAAGCGGAATATTGATCCAGAACACCCAGCGCCAGGAGACGTGCTCGATCAGCCAGCCGCCAAGAATCGGCCCAATCGCAGTGGTAATGGCGGTGAAGCCAGACCAGGTGCCAATCGCTTTCCCCCGGGTCTCGCCGTCAAAGGACGCGCTGATGATCGACAAGCTGCCTGGCACCATCAGCGCTGCCCCTACGCCTTGAACACTGCGAGCGATCACCAGTTGATTAATGGTCGCGGCAACAGCACAGGCAATGGAAGCCGCGGCAAATATACTTACGCCCAGCAGGAACATCAGACGCCGTCCAAACATGTCCCCGAGAACCCCGCCGGCCAGGATCAACGCGGCGAGAAACAGTCCGTAGGACTCAACCACCCATTGCACATCGACGACGCTCGCATGCAGGCTGGATTGCAAAGCTGGCAGGGCGACATTCACCACCGTGCCGTCTATGAAGGCCATGCTGGAACCCAGAATGGTTGCTGCCAGAATCCACGGTCGGGATTCCTTGCGGCAGGGAGTCTCGGCGCCTGTAGATTGAATCGCTGCTTCATCGCACGGCGATCGCATGGATTATGGATGCCGAATGCGAGCAGCTTGTCGAAGAAAAGAAACGCGAGGTGGACTACCCTTGCGCCTTCTTGTTGGGACAGGTGGAAATCGTGAATAAGCCCTGACAGAATTCTAAGGTCGTCATGCTGAGCGCGCGGAGGTTCATTAGGAGACAGCTGAGAGCTTCTAGGCTACTACCGAGTTCTGCCCGCGTTGCATCTGCTCCATCACGCTGGCCTGGTCGTAGTAGATCTTTTCTGAGACGAGCTTTCGAGAGTCGGAGTCAAACGTATAGAACGCGGCCATCTGAATGCGAATCGCATTTCCCAGGGGCTTGATGCCTGCAAATTCACCGCGGTGAGTGCCGCTGGTGACCACTTCGCGGATGGAGCACCCAGGCACATCGAACTCAGAGACGACTTCGACGCGCAAGTCCGGCAACGCCGCGGCTATCGACTGATAGAAACCACGGACTCCTTCAATGCCCCGGAAGCTAGCGCCCAGAGGCACAACGTCATAGTGCGCCCGTTTGTCTTGTACAAAGGTGTCGTAAACCGCATCCCAGTCATGCTCGTTTTCGCCGCGTATGTGCCGGGCCACGATCTCCCGCTGACGCTCAATAATGTCGCTCATAGTCGATACCCACAATCGCCAGAATCTGCCGCTACACTTCCAGTACTTCTTTCTCCTTCGCCTTGCTCATCTCTTCCATCTTCTTGATTTCGTCATCGGTGAGTTTCTGGATGTCTTCCAGCGCGCGGCGCTCTTCGTCTTCGGTTATCTTCTTATCCTTCAGCGCTTTCTTGATGGTCTCATTGCCATCCCGGCGGACATTGCGAATCGCTGTGCGGTGATCCTCCAGCACCTTGTGAAGATGTTTCACCATCTCCTTGCGGCGCTCCTGCGTGAGCGGCGGCACTGGAACGCGGATAATCTTCCCGTCATTCATCGGATTCAACCCCAGGTCAGCGCTGCGGATCGCCTTCTCAATACCCGGGAGCGAGCTGGGATCGAATGGTTGCACCGTAATCAACTGGGCTTCCGGAGCGTGCACCTGGGCCACCTGGTTGAGCGGCATCATGGAACCGTAGTATTCAATCTGCACACTGTCGAGCATGTGTACCGAAGCGCGCCCGGTGCGCACCGCCGCCATCTCGCGGCGGAAATCTTCCACCGCTTTATCCATGCGCCCCCTCAGCTGGCCGAAACTTTCCTTCAGTGCGGGGATCCCCGCCATTGTCTGCGCCATAGTGAAAATGTCTCCCAGAGTGCTAAGAGCGAAAATTATACCTGAGACGTTGCAGGGATTCGTCGAGGCTGCGGCCTCGACCTGAACGGACCGGACGTCCGTTCCCACATCAGCACCTACGCGCTGACCAGCGATCCTACCCTCTCCCCAAGCACCACCCGGCGGATGTTGCCCTGATGATTCAGGTTGAAGACCACGATCGGCAGATTGTTGTCGCGGCAGAGGCTGATAGCGGTGGCGTCCATGACTTTCAGTCCACGCTGCAGAATATCGAGATACGAGATATTGGGGAACATCTTGGCGTCTTTCACGATGATAGGGTCGGCATCATAGATGCCGTCCACCTTGGTGGCTTTGAGGATGGCGTCGGCCTTAATCTCCATGGCACGCAGCGAAGCCGCCGTGTCCGTCGAAAAATACGGATTCCCGGTGCCGCCGGCGAAAATCACAATGCGCCCTTTTTCCAGGTGGCGGATGGCACGCCGGCGAATAAAAGGCTCGGCTACCTGGTTCATCTCGATCGCCGATTGCACGCGCGTGTAGATGCCCTGCTTCTCGAGCGCGTCCTGTAGCGCCAGGGCATTGATCACCGTGGCCAGCATGCCCATGTGGTCGGCGGAGACACGGTCCATGTTCTTGGCCTGCACTGCCACACCACGGAAGAAATTTCCGCCCCCGACCACGATGGCAATCTGCACTCCGAGAGAATGCACGTCGGCCAGCTCAGCAGCAATTTCGTGGATGCGGGAAGGATCCACTCCAAATCCTTGATTGGCAGCCAGGGCCTCACCGGAAAGTTTCAGCAGGATTCGTTTAAAGATAGCTTGCACCACGCGTGATGTCCGTTTCCTTTTCGCGTTCAGTCTAGCGGGAGGAGGGGCGGGTGCGCAAACTAGAAAGCGCGGCCACAGATTGCAAGCATGTTCACGGATCGCGGTAAGCCGCTCAGCATCCTGTCGAACTCGAAAAATAAAGCCCGGCCAAAAAGGGCCGGGCGGGACGCTTTCTGTTTGCTCGGACAGGCAGGATTGCCTGTCCTATGTTATTTCGCGACCGGGGCCGCTGCTTCGCCGTCGCTCCCATCCTGCGTTTTGGGAGTGCTGATGGCGATGGTCGCGCCCGCCTCGCCCACCTTGAAGCGGGCGAAGCGGCGCACCGCAATGTTCTCGCCCAGCTTGCCGATCTTCTGACCGATAAGCTGGGAGACGCTGATGGTCTGGTCCTTGATGAAGGGCTGCTCGTACAGGCAGACCTCCTCGTAGAACTTTGCCATCTTGCCTTCCACGATCTTCTCCACCACGTTGGCGGGCTTACCCGTTGCCGCAGCCTGTGCGCGGTAGATGTCCTTCTCCTTCTCATAAGCCTCGGGAGTGACATCTTCCTTGCGGATGAATTTCGGATCGCTGGCCGCGATGTGCATGGCCAGATCGTGCACCAGTTCTTTGAAATCATCTGTGCGGGCCACAAAATCACTCTCGCAGTTGACTTCGACCAGCACCCCGATCTTGCCGCCGGCATGAATGTAGCTGGCGACCGAACCTTCACTAGTCGCCCGCGCCGCTTTTTTCTGCATGATCGCAGCTCCGCGCTTCCGCAGAAGCACGATCGCCTCATCCATGTTGCCCTTGGCTTCGGTCAGGGCGTTCTTGCAGTCCATCATCGGAGCTCCGGTTTTGTCGCGCAGCTCACGAACCTGATTGGCAGAGATGTTCACTGTAGTCGTTCCCATAATAGCTATGAATCCTGTGGATTAGATGGGCGGGGAAGCAATTCGATTCCGCGCCTCGCAACTGCTGGTTCCTCTTGCCCAGGAACCATCGGCAGAACAGGAGAGGTCGACGCAACCCAATCTTCCAAGGCAGAGTCGCAGACCCACGCGCTATCGTTAGAGCGTCTGCGGCTCTGCGTGGCGGACTTCCGGTTCCGACTCGGCCTCCGCCGTGGCCGGCTGTTTCTTCCCACCTCCGCGCAGCACGTCTTCCATGGAGATGTCTTCGCCCGCCTCTTCTTCGGCGGCAAACTCGGAAAGCACAGCTCCCTCGGGAAGTTCACCTTCGGCAGCCACAGCCACCGCCGCAACCGCAGCCTGGGCCGCATGCACGTCTTCTACTTGCTTATCGGTCGCGGCCTGCGAACCTTCAATCACGGAATCGGCAATCTTCGAAGCAAACAGCCGAATCGCGCGCAGAGCGTCATCGTTACCCGGGATCACGTAATCCACTTCCGTGGGATCGCAGTTGGTATCCACCACGGCGACCACAGGTATGCCCAATTTGCGTGCTTCGCGTACCGCAATCTGCTCCTTATTGGAGTCGATAACAAAAATCGCGTCCGGCAGACGGGTCATCTCCTTGATGCCGGCCAGGTTGGCCTGCAGATGCTTGCGCTCGCGCTCCAGCCGGATCACTTCCTTCTTCGGTAGCAATTCGTAACGGCCATCGGTGGCCATCTCGTCGAGCTCTTTGAGCCGCTTGACCGATTTCTGCACCGTCACCCAGTTGGTGAGCAGTCCGCCCAGCCAGCGCTGGTTGATATAGAACATGCTGCAACGCTGGGCCTCCTCGGCGATGGCATCCTGCGCCTGGCGCTTGGTGCCCACGAACATCACGCTCTTGCGCTCCCCTGCCAGGTCGCGAATGAAGTTCGAGGCCTCTTTGAACATCTTCAGCGTCTTCTGCAGATCGATGATGTAAATCCCATTGCGCTCCCCGAAGATGTATTCCTTCATCTTGGGATTCCAGCGCTTGGTCTGATGCCCGAAGTGGACGCCCGCTTCGAGCAGCTCCTTCATGCTGATGTTAGCCAAACAACCTCCTTTTTGAATTGCATCCCAGCGGACTTCGAGGTGCCGGGATTACATTCCCATCACCCGCCCCTGACTGCTTGGGAGGGACGGGAAAATTCGATTCCTGTTTACTTCTCCTGCCGCGGCCCGGAATCTGGAACCGTAGCTTCAACTCAAAACACCAGAACATACTGCCTGGCGAAACCCGTTAGCGCTTGCTGAACTGGAATCTCTTGCGCGCGCCCTTCTGACCGTATTTCTTTCGCTCTTTGGCGCGTGAATCGCGGGTCAGGAATCCCTCACCCTTCAGCTTGCTCCGCAGCTCGGGATTGAATTGCAACAGCGCACGGGCGATCCCCATCTTCACCGCGCCGGCTTGCCCGTTCACGCCGCCGCCTGCAACCGTGATAACCGCGTTGAAATTCGCAGCCGTGTCGGTGGCCACCAAAGGCTGACGCGCTTCCACCCGCTGCGACACCGTCACAAAGTACTGATCGAAGGGATGATCATTCACCTTGATCTCGCCGCTGCCGGGACGAAGAAACACCCGCGCCACACTCGACTTGCGACGTCCCGTGCCGTAATACTCAACTTGTTCTGCCATGCTCCAACTTTCTTGGGGACTTCCAGCTTGCGCAGACGCCCCAAACTATCTCTTCATTATAACGGTGCTTCAGAGAGCCTTTACCGTTTCCACCTGACTTCGAGGTTCTCAAATCTTTCCGCCCTCTCGCCGTGATCAGCCGGCGATCGCCACCGCCTCCGGCTTCTGTGCCTGATGCGGATGCTTTTCGCCACGATAGACTTTCAGCTTGCGGCCCATCGCCCGCCCCAACTTCGTCTTGGGCAACATGCCGAGAATCGCGTCCTCGACCACCTGTTCTGGCTTCCGCGCAAAACGCTTGCGAAAATCCTCTTCCTTCAGCCCGCCCGGATACCCGCTATAACGCCGGTAAACCTTTTCGTCCGCCTTCAGACCCGTTAGCTTGATCTTCTCGGCGTTGATCACCACCACGTGATCACCGGTATCGATAAACGGCGTGAATCGCGGATTGTCCTTGCCGCTCAAGAGGCGGGCGACACGCGTGGAAAGCCGGCCCAGGGTTTGCCCCGCCGCATCCACCACAAGCCACTTCCGAACAATTTCCCCCTCTTTGGGGAAATAAGTAGACATCTCAATCTCCCAAGATGATTAACGCTAGAAGAACCGCTGACTTAGCCCCTTCGCTGAGAGAGACACACTCGGGGCGGACGACTGCGGAACCGCAAAGGTTTTAGACTAGCCTAACGAGCCTGAGAAGTCAACGAACTCCCGCCAAAGCCGCCCTGCCTGGACTGCAAACTTTCACCAGCACAACTGTCATCCGAGCGACGCGCCCGGTTTTGCCTTTTCGACCCGCGTTCGCTGCGGGTCGCGGGCGCAGAGGGAAGGATCTTGCGTTTCAGCGACCTTAAAGAGCGATCCGATGCCCACTCGAGAGCTCTCTTGGCCAGACTGAGAATAGCAGATCTTGCGTTTCACCCGTCACTGACCGCTGCACTCCCAATCTGCCAGACTACGCCCCCATGCTCTTATTCCTCTTCCTCGCTCTCACCCTCGCCCCGGAAAAGGTCGAACCAGTTGCAGCCTTGTCCGATCCCGCTGCCTCC
>DASPRM010000097.1 GCA_035624455.1 Terriglobales bacterium | reverse complement strand
GTTCTACCGAGTGGGTGGAGACTTCAGCTTCAATTACCGCACCTTTAACTTGTTCGGGCAGTTCCTCTACGGCCGCGACCAGAACCTGCTGCCTTCGATGCCCCCGGAGGCGCAACTTCCCACTGGCTTCATCACCGGCAGTTCAGCCCATTTCAGCGGCGGCTTCCTGGAGGCGGACTACCTTGCCTACCCCTGGATGATGGTGATCATGCGGTGGGACCGGGTGAACTCCAGCGCCGACTTGCTGAATGGGGCAGGCAGCACCCTGACAACCGGCTCCCCGAATTACTTCTCGTCTTTCAGTTCCGTGCGGAACCGCTATACGCCTGGAATTCAGTTTCTGATTCACGCCAACATCAAAACTTCATTTGAGTACCAAATCCGCCCACGGCAGATCGTGTACGCTCCCGGATCTGCGGCCACCATCAGCAATGCCTTCCGTACGAATTCAGCCGTAGCGGGATTGGAGTTTGTGTACTAGGAGACTCGGAAGCAGAAAAATCGGCGGTGGCTATGTTCAGCAGCTAGGCTGCGCCTACTGATGAGCGGCTTGGGGCACGAGGCGTGACGGATACGAAGGGCCAGTTTTTCCGCAGTCTGCTGGAGGTGGAAATCGGGGAGGCTGCCTTCCCGCTATTCCTAGTTTTCGAGGAGAAAGCAATGAGACAGAGTGTTCTGATCGCAGCAGTCCTAATCCTGGCGGCCAGCGTGGCGGCCAGCGCAGGAACCATTAGCGGCAAGGTCTCCGGTGTTTCTGGTGAATCCGTAGTCTACGTCGATACCGTTCAGGGCAAAACTTTTCCCCCTCCCACTGCCCATCCGGTCATTGATCAAAAAGGACTCATGTTTCAACCGCACCTCACGGTCGTGCAGGTGGGTACCACCGTGGACTTCCTGAACAGCGACTCGGTGGCGCACAACGTCTTCTGGACTTCGGTCGGGGGCAACAAGAAGCTGACTCATAACCTGGGGACGTGGCCGAAGGGAGAAAAACGCTCCTTCAAGTTCGACAATCCCGGGGCAGTGCCCTTGCTGTGCAACGTGCACCCGGAGATGTCGGGCTACGTAATTGTTTCACCCACGCCCTATTTTGTGATCACAGACAAGTCCGGCGAGTACAAGATCGAAAACGTTCCGGACGGCAGCTACACCGTGGTCGCCTGGCACGAGGGTGCCAAGAACCAATCCAAGGCAGTGAACGTGGCCGGCGATACCAAGGCGGACTTCACCCTCAGTAAGTAAGGGAAAAGGGGAGCGGTTGCCCGAGCTCCGCCGCCGTTCCCCAGCTTTCCCGGGATGTGAACCTGTTGTCGGTAGAGTGAAGAAAGCCGAACTGGGCATGCTGAAACGATTCCAACATAAGAGAGTCGATGGGGACTGGCTGAACACCAATTTCCCCTGCATGATGGCATGCCCGGCTCACACCAACGCCGGGCGATATGTGGGGTTGATAGCGGAAGGGCGCTTTGCAGAGGCCTACCGCTTTGCCCGCGAACCGAATCCACTGGCCTCGATCTGCGGACGGGTGTGCGCACATCCCTGCGAGACGGCATGCCGGCGCGGCGAGATCGACAAGCCCATCTCGATCCGGGCCCTCAAGCGCTTTCTGACGGAGAGATACGGACCTGAATCCAAGCACCCCATCGATGTCAATCGCGGCCGTTTGCAGGCGAAGCTTTCCCAACGCGTGGCGGTGATCGGAGGCGGTCCAGTCGGTCTGTCTGCGGCCCACGACCTCGCCTTGATGGGTTATTCGATCACCATCTTTGAAGCAGCACCCGTGGCGGGAGGAATGCTCTACTTGGGGATTCCCGAATACCGTCTGCCCCGCGATGTGGTGGAAGCGCAAGTGCGCGAGATTCTCGAAACGGGAGATATCACTCTCCAGCTGAATCATGCCGCTGGGCGGGATTTCACGGTGTCGGACCTGCGGCGGCAGGGTTTTGACGCAGTACTGATCGCAGTCGGCGCACACCGCAGCCGCGACCTGACTATTCCCGGTGTCGATCTGGACGGTGTACACAAAGGCATCGACTTCTTGCTCAACGTCAACTTGGGATACAAGTTCACGATCGGGAAGAAAGTTGTAGTGATTGGTGGTGGCAATGTCGCCATGGATGTGGCGCGTTCCGCTGCCCGTGAAGTCGTCAAGCAGCACGCTGCTGGGGTGGAAGCCGTGGAGCCCTCGGCCGAGAGCGTCAGCGCAGTCGCGACCCGCGAGATGGTGGATGTGTCGCTCTCGGCACTGCGTCTGGGCGCGCGAGAGGTAAACATTGTCTGCCTGGAACGGCGCGACGAAATGCCGGCAGCGCTCGAAGAGATCGAAGAGGCCGAAGCCGAAGGCATCATTCTCCATCCCGGGTTCGGGCCCAAGCGTTTCCTGGGCGAACAGGGGCGCGTGGTCGGGCTGGAGACGCTCCAGACCAAGTGGGTCTTCGATGCGAACCGGCGTTTCAACCCGGCCTTCTACGACGGCAGCGAAAGCGTAATCGAGTGCGACACGATCATCATGGCCATCGGACAAGCTCCGCGCCTGGACTTCCTCCAACCGGAAGACGAAGTGGAGATCTCGCCCCGTGGGCTGATCGCGGTGAACCCGCAGACGCTGATGACCTCGGCGGCAGGAATCTTCGCCGGCGGCGATTGCGTATTCGGACCGAGGCTGATCATCGACTGCGTGGCCGACGGCAATCGGGCAGCCATCGGCATCGATGAGTACTTGCAAGGACGCAGGCATCCCGCGCCGGTGATTGAGGTCGAGATCTTCACGCGCCATTCCATGCCGCTTGACCTCATGGATATCCTTCGCCAGCCAATCC
>DASPRM010000096.1 GCA_035624455.1 Terriglobales bacterium | reverse complement strand
AGCCTGCGCCAGCATAGCGGCATTCAGCGCGCCAACGGAAACGCCGGCAAAATCTTGGAAGTCGCAACCACGAAGTACGACGAGGTGATAAATCGCACCGGCTTCAAATGCCCCTTTTACCCCTCCACCACTCAGAATGAGTGCACGATGCTCGTTGTTCGCACAAGGATCTTGCGCATGGGACGCGACGGCCAGCAGAATAACGACTGTCACCAAACGGCACATTCTTAGAGCCCAACGCAGGGTTGTGTTAGCCATCTCCCACCTTCTGCAGGCAGCGTAGCGGCTCATACATAAGTTCTGCCACATTGGTGGTGACAGTCTTTCGACTGTCACTACGACGGTTCAGAACAGACATGCCGAGACGCAATTAGTTGCGCACGGTGGAAGATCTGGGTACGCTCTTTCCGTCCGGAGCGATGAGAATTCATATCAACAAGCACAGTGAAGTGCCTGTGCACCAACAACTGCGCGAACAGATCATTTTCCTCATCGGATCTGGAGAGCTGTCGATCGGTCACCCCATGCCCAGCGTTCGTGAATGCGCACGTCGATTCGGCGTGCATAAGAACACCGTGGCTCGTGTTTATGCAGACCTCGTGCGCGAAGGCTGGCTAGTCAGTCGACCCGGCAGTCGCCTCGTCATTGTGGAACACGCGAGAGCGATCAATGACAATGCGTCAGGTGCGGACAGCCTTGATGACCTCATCGACCGCACTGTTCAACTGGCCCAGAAGCACGGCTACTCACTGCAGCAACTTGCGGCCCGTCTCCAGGAGCGCTTATTGGCGGAGCCCCCGGATCATTTACTCATTGTGGAGCCGGAAAAAGGGCTGGGCGAGCTGATGAGGGAAGAAATACGAGAGGCGATCGGATACGCTCCGGAGACGTGCTCGGTTTCAATGCTGCGGCAGAATCCCGGCCTGGCAATTGGCGCTGTCATGCTGACTCCGCACTATTTGGTAGATGGGCTGAAATGCATTCCCGCTGCACACAGAAATGTTGTTCCTATCACTTACGCGCCAATGGAACCCCACCTTGAAATTGTCGATAGTCTCTCTGAGCCATCTATGTTAGGCGTGCTTTCCATCAGTGCCGCGGGGCTAAAGACTGCTAGCGGTCCGATTGCCGGCGTAGTCGGTGATCGGCATTCATTCCAGCTGTTTCTTATGGAATTTCAGCACAACGACGGCACTCCGGTTCGACGTTTGCAGTTTCGGCGGTTCAACCCGGAAGAGTACTCCCCTTCTCTCGCAAGAGAATGGGCGGCGCAGACGACGCAGGAGCCCAGAGTCGCGGATTCGAACGTTTCAAGAAAAGATGTCGAAACAAGAGTAGCTGGCGAAACCACGATGCTTACCGCGAGGGATCTGCAAGCCATGGATCTCTTGTTTTGTGACTCGATCACCTACAATGGGGTAAAACACCCGCGTCGAATCAAGTATCAGCTCCTTTCCGACGAATCGCTTCGAGAGATTGTGACCGTATCCAGATCTTTGGTTCGTCCCAGAGCTAGACAGAAATCTTCCTCCGCGTGATTCCCGGCGACTCAGCACCTGAACGTGCCCGTTGCTCCACGCAAGTCCTCGGTCGTGAGGACCCGCCCGTTTGGGTCGCGGAAAAATGACTGTTCCGGGAGCCATGGTCGACATTTTTTGGGATCGCGGTTACAGCCCAGAAGAATAGCCCCACCTGGAAGAGACAATGCAAGCCGCCCCCGGCAGGCGATCATCCTTAGTCTTGTTCAGTTAATCGCGAGGTGTCTCGAAGTTGCGCGCTGCCCTTCGAACTTTCCGATCTCTAACTTCCGACCTCTGACTTCTTGTCAAGCCCCTCGTCTTCCGAATTTATCCGTATCTTCCTGAACCGCAACGAAAAATAGCTTCGCCTGCAATGTCCCAATTACCTCTCTGATTTCGCTAAACTGAAAGTAGAGGCTGTGGTCTTGAAGGTGCGCGGCTTCACAGGCCAGTGAAAAACTCGCTTCTCACAAATGGTTTTGAAGGGGACGGGCCTTCACGCCGTCCCTGAAGACTGCAAAATCAAAATTGTGAGTGCCGTCAGGCACGACAGAGTACTCATGCAAACTTCACCCGACGTCCAACGTCACCCGGTCCAATATCTTAGGATTCATCCCCTTCAGAATGTATATTGTGCCGGGAAATTCTCGCTAAGCTAATGAAAACAATGCCTCAGCAGCACCCAGGGTACAGAAAAATCAAGCCAGCCCCCACCCGGCTTAGGGCCGGGCTTCGTAAACGATGTTGAAAGGAGTTTCTGCGGCTCGCCGAAAGCGACTGAATCCCGATCCGGTTACAACCTCCCGGATTCTTGCCTCCCCGGATTGGGCTCCCAGGCAAAGCCCCACCTCCTGCGACCTCGAGCAGGGAGTACACAGCAAGGTCGAGAACGAGTAGTAAACCCTGCCCAGCGGGTTCAGGTTGTCTTTCAGATCGTCATTGGCGAAGGGCTCGACGATCATCCACGTCCCATCTTTGCTGAGTGACTGCCGCACATGCCTGGCTGCCCCCTTGGGATCGCCCATATCATGCAGACAGTCGAACACCGCCACTAAGTCGTAGTCTTTTCCCGGATACTCCTTGGCCTTAGCTACGTCGAACTTCACACGGTCGGCGACTCCTTCCCGCCTCGCGGATGCACACGCCGCCTCAATGGACTTATCGTGGTAATCGAAGCCGAAGAATTGTGACTTGGGAAACGATTTGGCCATCAGCAGCGTGGAAGCGCCCTTGCCACAACCCACATCGGCGACCCGCGCCCCTGCTTCCAGCTTCGCCTTCACCTCTTCCAGTGCGGGAATCCATGAGGTCACCAGATTAGCGGCATAGCCAGGGCGAAAGAACCTCTCGCATCCATGAAACACGCCGTCGTCGTGTTCGTGCCAGCCCATTCCGGCGCCCGTGCGAAAAGCATCGGTAATTCGCGGCACTGCGGCCAGCGAACCTACCGCGAGTTGAAAGGCTCCAGGAAGATACGCCGGACTGCTTTCGTCGCTCAGCGTAAATGCTTGTTCCTCGCTGAGCCCAAACTTGTTTGACTTCTCATAGTAGGTCACATAACCGCCTGCGGCTTGCGAGCACAGCCATTCACGCACGTAGCGTTCATCGGTTTTGGTCTTGGCGGCAAGCTCCGCTGCGGTGAGTGGCCGCGAAGCCAGAGCCTTGTACAGTCCTAGTCTCTCGCCAATCACTACCATTCCGGCATGCACGGCCGCACCCAGGTCACCCACAAAACGCCCCACGAAAGAATTCAATTTATCCGTATCAACGGCCATTTCGTCCTCCTTTGACAACCTGGCAGCATAATCAAGACCGCTCTTGCGGATGTCAGCCTGGTGTCAACAAGAGGTTGAATTTTTGTGTTCCGATGGATCGGGATGAGGAAGGGCAAAGTGCATGCCCAACGAGCTCTGGCCCAGTCTGCACTTGAACGCGGCACAGAATTGTCGTGCCGGTGAATGACTACATCACGCCGGGTGGCCCACTCAAGCCCTCTGTTGGCTTGAGTGGGGCAGTTCCACCGCTCGGCACAGTCTGCCTGCCGCCCGTTCACGCTTTCTTCCCGTCCACTCCGACTCATCTCCATACGTCCTTCATGGGTGGCTCACTCTCTATTTTCATCCCTCAAACTCTGGGTGCCCCATCCAGAGCGCAGCGAAGGCTGGGTCTGAAACCGTATCTCTGGTTCGTGGTCCTCAGCAAATAGCCTGTCAAGCCCTCACCCGTCCGCTCCCCTGTCTAATCTCCTGGAGATTCAGGAGATAAATCGCCTCCTCCAATGTCCCAATCACCCCTTGCAATTCGCTACACTGAAAGTAGAGGCAGGATTTACGATCGATGCACCAAGACAACGAACAACGCTCAGCCCGCGAGAGTCAAGCAAAACCAGGCTCGGTGTCCTGCAACCGGAATCGCGCGCTCACTGTCGCCGAGTCGGCTACCTTGGCGCTTTATCTTTCAAGACTTTGAGATTTAACTCGCGGAGGCTCAATATCCTGCGGGACTACCCTCTCGTAACCAAATGAAAATAATAGATTTTGAAAGTAGACATCGCGCTACTTCACGTCCTTGGTCGCCATCGGCGTTCCGTAGTCCTGGCCTGACGGGGTCACCGCACGGGCGACGATTTCGCTGAAGCCTTCGCGCAGCTCGGGATACTTAGCCACCAATGCCTTGATCGCCGCCAGGTTGTCGTTATAAACGGCGCTGCGGTTGGAGACATCCGCAACCGAGTAGGTCATCTCCAGCTCAAGGTTGGTTCCAAAGTAAGCTGTGCCCAGCTTGGTCACCGTAAACGTCTTTCCCGCGGCGCTGAGCTGCAGCGGGTGCTCACCGGGGAGGTCGGCAGGCTTCGCCGCCTGCGCTTCTTCGTAGATGCGGTCCAGCAGCCCAGTGCTCATAAACGGCACTGGCTCCTGCAGGTTGATCGCTTCCTGGTAGTAGAACCAGGCATTGTGCAGCTGGCCTTTGGATTTGAATTGCCTGGCCTGGTCCAGATACCACTTGCCATCATGGCCGCCGGTCTCGGTGAAACGAAAATAGAGTCCGCCCAGCTTCCACGCCCCCGCAGCTTCCTGCAACACGAAAGACACTGACTCCGCCTGCTTGCCGCCCTTGGCATCGAGGATCACCACCCCGTAGCGTCCCGGCGGCAGGTTTGAAATCACGAAGCTGACACGGTCTGGCGAATTGAAAACTCCACAATAGAACTCCGCCCGAGGAAGAGTCGCACCGCCTGAGGCAACCAGCAGATAACTGCCTCGGGTTGTGGCCGTGGCTCCGGCGAGGTTGGGTTTGTTCTCGAGCACGGCCGCGGCGATGGAGTCGAAGTTCCCGGCCACGCTGGGGATCGAGTTCTGCCGCAGCTTGCCGGCGTCACCCTGTCCGGCCAACTGAAAGAGTTGTTGGGCAGTCCGCTCAAGAGCGCTGTGCGTGCCTGCGTCCATGTCGCCGGCCATCTGGCACTCCTGTGCGAAGCCGCAGATCGCGACGACTGCGATGAAAATTCCCAGCCAGCCTGAGCTGATCCTCGCCCAACCGGCTCGCCGAAAGTAGCTCATGGTCACCATAACAGCCCTCGAAATGATTCCGGCAGTTTGCTCCAGAGTAACTTTGCGATTGCTCATTTTGCTCCTCTTTTAGCCCGCCGGGCGATTGCAATGGGGTATAAAATGGGTTTCACTCGCGATGTCCCTCCTGCCTTCCAAATCCGGGGCCCTGACGCTTTTGGCAGTCTTTTTTCTGTCCTGCGTTCCCGCGTTGGCCAGCGGTGCCCAGCATTCGGGCAAGCGCTCGCGCGCGGTTTCTAAGATGACAGAACCGGCTGTCGCGGAACCTCCCGCTCCTCCGCCTCCGCCCCCGACCCCCGAGCAGATGCCGGCGCAGGTGCCGAACGTCAGTTATCAGGATGGAATGCTGACCATCGACGCGCAGAATTCTAATCTGAGCGACATCCTGGCGGCAGTTCACAAAGCTACCGGAGCCGACATCGACATCACCGGTACTCCGGGAACCGAGCGCGTCGCCAGCAAGGTGGGGCCGGGTCCGGCGCGCGATGTGATGTCGCAATTGTTGGCGGGATCGAAGTTCGATTACGTGATGGTCAGTTCCGCCATGGACCCTTCTGGCATCGAGCGAATCATCTTGACGCCACGCTCCGCGAAAGCTCCGTCTGGACCTGCAGGACCCGGCGGTCCGCCTGCGAGCGCTGCCAACAAGCCTCCCGCCGTAGTAGCTGACGATGACGACTCAGATCAGGCGGCCGAGGAGCCCCCACCTCCGCAGCCAAACCCCAATCCGCCACAGGTAGCTCAGCCGGGCGCACCGAATCAGCCCGGTGGTGTCCCACCCGCAGTTCAACCCGGGTATCAGATACAGCCGGGGACAGGACTTCAGCCGGTCGCGCCTAATACCACGCCCCAGGCTGAAGGTTCCGAACAGCAGCAGCAACAGCCCCAGGTCCGCACTCCCGAGCAGATGTTGCAGGAGTTGCAGCGCATACAGCAGTTGCAGCAGCAACAGCAACAACAGCAGCAGCAACAACAGCGGTAGTCAGTACTCAGCAATCAGCATTCAGCACTCAGAAGCCATCTCCATCTCATAAATCAGTCTTGAAGGGGCTCGGCTTTGGCCGAGCCGTTTTGGGCCATCCCCCGATTCCCATTTACCCGATTACCCGATCTCTTGAGATCAGTCGCCGATGGTTTCCTGCTCGACCAGGACGGCTGCCGGCTTTGGCTGAGGCGTGTGCGCGAAGGCGCTCAGAATGGATGTAATGATGGCGTAGCCGGCTCCAATGCCAACCGCCAATGACAAGACAATCGTCAGCAGAAGAATCACTACGCTCGCGAATGTACTCAAAACCCCTTCACCCTTCCCGATGTTCCTGCTTTGCCTCGCCGACTGCTTCCGAACACTCCCCACCAGCTCATTGGCATTGCGGCAGGTAACTGAACTTCATTTCTTCTTCTCCGCGTTCCACACCGTCCGCGAGAGTGCGCGTCCGCAAAACGGACAGAAGTTGATCGGATACAGATTCGGCCGGTCCGCTGGCGATCGAACCGCATAATCCGAATCAATCTCGTTCAAAAGCCTTCCGTGCATCTGCAGGCGCGGCTGGTTCAGGATCGCGTCTCCCTCTACCGCTTCCAGCAGCATTTCGCAGCAGTGTTCGGTCATACTTCCCAGCAGGTCTTCCACTCTAAGCGCGTTGACCGCCTGCGCTGTTAGCTACTAGGATACGGAGTAGGGTTGTGTTCCATCTTCGCCGAACTCACTGAGCACCTCTACCTCACCGAAGGACTAGTACCTTGGGCGCCGAAACGCCACCAGGTCTTAAGTTCTTCTGGCTAAATAGGATGCCGGAAGGGTTGGCCAGGGACACAGTTTTTTACAGGGTCTCATGGCAGTGATGGCTATTCAGAAAATCTCGGTGCGCGGGGCGCGCCAGCACAATCTCAAGAACATCGACGTCGAGATCCCACGTAACACCCTGACCGTCATCACCGGCCTCAGCGGATCAGGCAAGTCGTCGCTCGCCTTTGACACCATCTACGCCGAGGGTCAGCGCCGGTACGTGGAGACCCTCTCCGCTTACGCCCGCCAGTTTCTCGATCAGATGGAGCGGCCGGATGTTGACGCGATCGACGGCCTGAGCCCATCCATTTCCATCGAGCAGAAAACTACCAGCCGCAGCCCGCGTTCCACTGTCGGCACCATCACCGAGATTTATGACTATCTGCGATTGCTGTACGCATCGATCGGC
This sequence comes from Terriglobales bacterium, assembly GCA_035624455.1. Classification (NCBI taxonomy): domain Bacteria; kingdom Pseudomonadati; phylum Acidobacteriota; class Terriglobia; order Terriglobales; species Terriglobales bacterium. The sequence goes on along the minus strand of DASPRM010000096.1, from coordinate 15,176 downwards.
GTGCCGCACTGTCCGCAATGTGGACGGGCAATTTCGCGACAATCGGCAGAGCAGATCGTGGCGCGCGTAATGGCGCTCAAGCCGGAAGACCGGGTGATGATCCTGGCCCCGATCGTTCGCGGCCGCAAAGGCGAATTCAAGAAAGAGATGGAGAAGTTGGTCCAGCATGGCTTCACTCGTGCGCGCATCGATGGCGAGCTGCGCAACATGGAAGAGGACATCCGGCTGGACAAGCGCAAGAACCACACTGTCGAAGTCGTGATCGATCGCCTGCTGGTGAAGCCCGGGATTGAGCATCGCCTGGAGCAGTCCGTGGCGCTGGCGATGAAGCTGGCAGCTGGGCTGGTGCAGGTGGCGGTGGTTGGCGGCGAAGAGCACCTGTATTCCGAGCGGCTGGCGTGTCCGGATTGCGGCATCAGTGTGCCGGTGCTGGAGCCGCGCTCGTTTTCCTTCAACAGCGTTTATGGCGCGTGTCCCGAGTGCCATGGGCTGGGAAGCAAATACGACTTCGACCCCGCCAAGGTCATCGTCGATTGGTCCAAGCCGATTCTGGATGGCGCCCTTGGACCGGGCTCGGGATCGACAAACCTGCACCACATGGTGCAGATTGCTGCCGCGGCTTACGACATCGATCTGCGCACGCCGTTTGAAAAGCTGTCAGCGAAAGATCAAAACCTGCTGCTCTACGGACCTGATGCGGGAGAGCCGCGCAAGACGGGTTTCCGCGGCATTCTCGATTATCTGAAGCAGAACATGGAAGAAGCCACCAGCGAGAGCTATCGCGAGTGGTTGCTTACTTACATGTCAGCCACCACATGCCCGGCGTGTCACGGCAGGCGCCTCCGACCGGAGAGCCTGGCGGTGAAGGTCAACGGCATGTCGATTGCGGACTTCACCGCACTGCCGGTTTCACGAGCAGTGAAAGTGGTTTCAGAGATCAAGCTGAGCGGACGCGAGGAGCAGATCGCCGGACGCATCGTCAAAGAGATCGCAGAACGCCTTTCCTTCTTGAATCACGTGGGGCTGGGCTACATCTCACTGGACCGCTCGGCTGCAACTTTGTCCGGCGGCGAGGGCCAGCGCATTCGCCTGGCAACGCAGATTGGTTCGCGATTGCGGGGTGTGCTTTACGTTCTGGATGAGCCCTCGATCGGCTTGCATCATCGCGACAATGCCCGCCTGCTTTCGTCGCTCGAATCGCTGCGCGACCTGGGAAATACGGTGCTCGTAGTCGAGCACGATGAAGAGACGATACGTCGTGCCGACTACGTGATCGATCTTGGTCCTGGCGCAGGACGCCATGGCGGCGGCCTGGTGGCCGCAGGCCCGCCCGGAGACATCATGCAGAGCACGGCTTCGCTCACCGGCCAGTACATCTCCGGTCGCGCGCAGATCGAGATGCGCGCCGAGCGGCGCCAGCCCAACGGCAACGCTCTATCGGTTCTGGGCGCCTCAGAGAATAACCTTAAGCATCTCGATGTCGCCTTTCCCCTGGGCGTGATAACCGTGGTCACCGGAGTTTCGGGATCGGGAAAATCCACGCTGGTGAATGACATTCTTTATCGCGCGCTGGCGCGCAAACTCTACCGCTCGCGCGAAGAGCCCGGAGCGCACAAGGCAATCTCGGGAACTGAGAATCTGGACAAGGTCATTCGCATCGATCAGTCTCCGATTGGGCGCACTCCGCGGTCGAATCCCGCCACCTACACCGGGGTGTTCACGCACATCCGCGAGCTCTACGCCATGCTGCCGGAATCGCGTGAGCGCGGCTACAAAGCCGGTCGCTTCTCCTTTAACGTCGCGGGGGGCCGCTGCGAGGCTTGCCAGGGAGAAGGCCAGCGCCGCATTGAAATGAATTTCCTGCCCGACGTGTACGTGCTGTGCGAGGTATGCGGCGGCCGCCGCTACAATCACGAAACCCTCGCCGTGCGATATAACGGCTACTCCATCGCCGATCTGCTGGAAACCCCGGTTTCCGATGCTCTGCCGGTTCTCGAGAACTTCCCGCAGATTCGCCAGAAGCTGCAGACGCTGGTGGATGTGGGGCTGGGCTACATCCATCTCGGGCAGTCGGCGGTGACACTCTCAGGCGGCGAAGCGCAGCGCATCAAGCTCGCTCGCGAGCTGAGCAAGCGCCAGACTGGCCGCACGCTCTATCTGCTCGATGAGCCGACCACCGGCTTGCACTTTGACGATGTGCGGAAGCTGCTGGACGTGCTGCACCGCCTCACGGATCTGGGGAACACGGTCATCATCATCGAGCACAATCTGGATGTTATCCGCAACGCCGATTGGATCATCGACCTCGGTCCCGAGGGCGGCGAAGACGGCGGCCGCATCGTGGCCAAGGGCACGCCCGAACAGGTGGCGCGAGTGAAGAAGTCATACACCGGCCAGGCTTTAACGAGATATTTCGGCAATTCGAGGAATCATTCGGCGTAGGAAGAGTGGGAGCGCAAGAGGAATGAACGGAGTTCCCTTCGATACAGATAGGCGATTCCCAAGAATCCCCATACAACGATCCAACCACCCTCAATTGGTCGCAATCGTATGAAGGAGATCCCGACCCAGCACGCTACCGCAATCGTTACTGTGGAGAGTAGACGCAGGGGCGCACCGAGTATTCGATTCTTGCCAAATTCTGCGCGATGCCGCACAAAGCTGGCGAGCACGTACCACCAGAACGCGGCTAGAGGGACAAAAACCAGATCCCTAGCCTCGACGTAGTGGCCACCCAGAGTAAATCCTCCCAAGGCCTTTCCTAGTACAGCAGCTGGCAAAAAACTGGGAATCGTTATGCCATGCGCAAGCTCGGTCAGAGGGGAAACATAGTTGGGGTCTATCCCGAGTAATGAACCACCGCGTGCGCTGAGCGCCATCGCCTTATGCTGCTCGTGGTAATTGCCCAACGTGAGAAGGACAATTGTGAGGGACACGATTAGCCCGGTAAGAAGGGTCTCCACCCGAATTTTGATTTTGCCCATTTCAGATATCACTCTAGGGCGAATTCAAGGATTAATCCAAGTTACGTGCGGGCGTCCCACGCGGTGCAGCTCTCCCATAAACTTCCTGCTTCCCTTCCGCTTGCCGCATCCAATAAAGTTCTGTTAGGAACTATGTCCGCGCCTGACAATTCGCCGCTGCTGCCCGCGGAGCAGGAATCCGGATCGCTTAGTCCTGTCCCCGTTCAGGTGCAGCCGCCACAGCCAGACAGCCTCCCCTGGACGTTCATGGACGTCGTCCGCATGGCGCTACTCACGGTGGTGGCTATCTTCTTCTTTACGTCCATCTCGTTTTCCATCGCCAGTCACCGCTTTGCCCCGAGCATGTCCACCGCGGACGCTGCGCGCAATCCCAAGATCATCCTTCCCGGCCAAGCTGCGGCTTACTTTCTGACTCTCGGTTTCATGGTGGTTCTGTTGCACCAACGAGGGCGGCCATTCTGGCAAAGCGTCAAGTGGCGCTGGCCCTCGGTCGGCGTGGGATATCTGCTCACCGGATTTGCGCTGGCCCTCGCGGTCCAATTTTCTTCTGCTTATCTGCCGATACCCAAATCGCTGCCCATCGAGCAGTATTTCACCGACACTTCGGGCGTCTGGCTGATGGCCATCTTCGGAGTGACACTGGCGCCGTTGATGGAAGAGCTGTTCTTTCGCGGCTTTCTGTATCCGGTGCTGGCGCGGCATTTGCCGCTGTGGCTGGCAATCGGACTGACAGCCCTGGGATTCGCGCTGATCCACGCCTCTCAATTGGCGGCGGCCTGGGCTCCACTGCTGCTGCTGTTCGGCGTGGGACTGGTACTGACAATTATTCGCGCACGTACCGGCTCTGTGGCCACCAGCTTCCTGATCCACGTAGGCTACAACGCCACGCTCTTCACGCTGCTCTATCTGAGTACCGATCACTTCCGGCATCTGGAAAAGGCAACCTGAGAAGCGGTGTCAGCGGTCAGCAATCAGCAGTTCGCGCGTTCACGATACTCCTGAGGGTGCCCCGTTCAAGCGCAGCTTGGGCGGGGTAGTCTGTGGGACTGTTGACTGCTGATTGCTCATTACAGCGGCAAACCGGCGTGCCCAAGCAATTGTGCTAATGTAATTTTGTGGTCACGACGCCGCGCCAGCAGCTTCTGTCTCTGCTCGCCAGTAAATCGTTTCGTCTGGGCCAATTCAAGCTCTCTTCGGGCGCCACCAGCGATTACTACATCGATTGCAGGCTCACTACGCTAAGCGCCGAGGGCGCGCGTCTCACGGGCCGAGTAGTGCTGGACGAAATTTACCGCCACGGCTGGGAAGTACAGGCTATCGGTGGCATGACATTGGGCGCCGATCCCATCGTGGTTGCGGTGGCGATGCTCACGGCACAGCAAGCGCAGGAACGCAAACCTCGTCCCGATACCTGCCCTGGTCCCGCCGACACGCGAATCCTCGACGGCTTCCTGGTGCGTAAGGTTCAGAAAGAGCACGGCATGGCGCAGCGCATCGAAGGCTTCCATGAGAAAGGCGCTAAGGTAGTGATTGTGGACGACGTCTGCACGACCGGCGCTTCCACGATTCAGGCCATTGAAGCGGCGCGCGAATTCGGGTTCGAGGTTGCCGGTGTGATCTGCCTGGTCGAGCGCGAGGAAGCAGGTGGCCGCTTGAATGTGGAGAAAGCCGCGGCTCCAGCACCGTTCTTCAGCATCTTCACGGCGGCAGACGTGCGGGCGGAACACCTGCAGCAGTTACGGAACGGCTGACGTTGCACTCAGCGACGAATCCCCATCCTCTCGTTTAGACTGGATATAACAGATACTGAATTCCTGATCACAGCTATGATCAAAACTCTGGAATGGACTGACGCGGGCGTGCGCTTCATCGATCAGACGAAGCTTCCGACAGAAGAAGTGTATGTCACCTGCTCGAACTACGAAGAGGTTGCCGATGCCATCCGCAACATGGTCGTGCGTGGGGCGCCTGCTATTGGCGTAGCAGCCGCGATGGGCATCGGACTCGGAATGCGCGATGCGGAAGCCGATCACGTCGCGGAACTGCGACGCGAATTCGACCAGATCTGCGACACCATGGCGGAAACGCGTCCCACTGCGGTGAATCTGTTCTGGGCCATTCGCCGCATGCAGGATCGCTTCGAGCTGATCTCGGATTTGCCCATTCCCCAGATCAAACAGGCGCTTATCACCGAAGCACAGCGCATGTATCTCGAGGACATTGCCGCCAATGAAGCGCTGGGTCGCAATGGCGCTGTGCTATTGCCGGCCAGCGGCGGGGTGCTCACCCACTGCAATGCCGGAGCGCTGGCAACGTGCGGCTACGGCACTGCCTTAGGAGTGATTCGAGCTGCGGTCGAGTCGGGAAAGAAATTGCAGGTCTATGCCGACGAGACTCGTCCATTCCTGCAGGGCTCACGCCTTACGGCGTGGGAACTGGTCAAAGATGGCATCCCAACCACTCTGATCGCCGACAACATGGCCGGCGCGATGATGCGGCAAGGAAAGATTGCCGCGGTGGTTCTGGGTGCGGATCGCATTGCTGCCAATGGCGACATCGCCAATAAGATCGGCACCTACACGGTCGCGATCCTCGCACACGAGCATGGCATTCCCTTTTATGTGGCTGCCCCCTGGTCGAGCGTCGATATGGACACTCCCGATGGCAACAAGATTCCTATCGAGCAGCGTTCGGCGCGCGAGGTGACGCATATCGGAGGGAAGCAGATCGCCCCCGATGGGGTCAAGATCGAGAATCCGGCCTTCGACATCACGCCCAACAAATACATTACCGCCATCGTTACCGAACGTGGCGTAGCGAAGCCTCCCTATGCGGAATCGCTGAAGCGGTTCGCGGAGGCTGAGGCTCCTGCCAGCGTCTAGCGAATTCCATCTCCCGGTGCGGACAGGCCAGATTGCCCGTCCCCCACAAACCTCGCATGGACCCACCTCCAGCAGGACGTTTTTGCGGAACCGGAAGACTGCCTCTAGCGTAATCATCCTTAGAGGCGCACTTATGCTTTCATTTCTGCTCTGGTGTCTTCTATTTGTGCTGTGCTGGCCGCTGGCATTACTGGCGCTGGTTCTCTATCCCTTTGTCTGGCTGATCCTGCTTCCCTTCCGAGTCATCGGCATCGCGGTGGAAGGAGTGTTGAAGCTGGTTTGGGCGATCGTAACTCTGCCCTTTCGTGTGCTGGCTCGCATATAAAGGACAAGCGATGCGAGAAATCCCAGCTTAGCGCCGAAACCACACCGGGCGATTCTGGGGCAATCCGCGGTGGAGAGACACGCGCACCCCCAAATTATTGTTTCGTTAAGACCTCCCATTCCGCATAAAGCTTGCCGGGTGTTCCTACAGGATCTGGTAGGGCCTTTTCCCGGGGCCTGATCACAGCAGACAGGATTTCTGTCCCTGCCGACACGAAATTCAACCCAACACGGTCTACGGTAATCGGGAACAAGCTTGTTTCCGATACGAGAACCGGAATTTCGTGTCCCTGAAGTTGGTTGTTGGTGAGCCAGGATCCAGTTGCAACTTGCTTGAGAAGGTCCCGATTATCTCCCAGCCGGTCCCTGTAGAAATCTTGCTAGTCCCCAGCTGTTGCCCATGAACAGACTTGGGTGCTTGAACTGCACTCTTCGGGACGAACCTGCCATATGCCGAGTTCTGCGGCGAAAACGATGGGAGCACCTGTTGCGACGTATCGCAACCGGAGGTACCACCCGTCGAGCTGCTGGACACCTGATCGCTGAATCGTAGGCAGGTTGCAGGCACGTTGGACGGCTGAATTTGTAGCCGTCAAAAGTTATTCCCCTTTCATGTCGTTTTCAGGAGGAGAGATGAAGATACACTCGCACACCAATTGCGGGCGAACCCGGCTGATGCGGGGATTCGTCAGCGCTCTGCTGCTGTTGCTTGCGTTCACGCAAGTATCTCTAGCCCAATTCGAAAAGGGCAGTATTGGCGGCACCGTGACTGACGCCTCAGGTGCAGTCGTGGTCGGCGCCACCGTTTCAGTTCGCTCTACAGATACGAATGCCGTTCGCTCCACCGTCAGCGATAGCGGCGGGGGTTACAGTGTGCCCAACCTGGCCCCGGGCAATTATGAGGTGAAGGTTTCGCAAAAGGGATTCGGCGATGTGGCCCAGAAGTTTTCCATCTCCCCGGGTATCCGCAGCAGTCTAGACATTCAGCTCAAAGCGGCCGGAACCGAGACCACCGTTGAAGTGGTGGGTCAGACGGAGACGCAGGTAGACACCGAAAGCTCATCGCTTTCCCAGGTGGTAGACACCAAGAAGGTGGCCCAGCTTCCTTCACTCACCCGTGATCCCTATGACTTCGTGCAGACCCTTGGCAACGTAAACACCGATCCTTCCGGCGGAACCGGCGGGCGGGATCAGATCGTGCGCGGCGCCGGCGTTTCGGTCAATGGTCAGCGCTCGGCCAGCACCGACATCCTGCTGGATGGCGGTGAGAACGTCGATCTCTACACCTCCCGCGTAGGACAGCCCGTTCCGCTGGACTCGGTGGAACAATTCACGGTCACCAGCAGCAATTTCTCGGCTGAATACGGCCGCGCCTCAGGCGGGGTGGTGAACGTGGTCACCAAGTCCGGCACCAACAGCTTCCATGGTTCGCTGTATGAGTTCAACCGAGTCTCGGCGCTGACCTCGAATGATTACGACGACAACGCCAACGGCGTTGATAAGGCGAAGTACACGCGCAATCAGTTCGGGTATGCGGTCGGCGGGCCGATCATCAAGAACAAGCTGTTCTTCTTCAGCAGCACAGAATGGCAGCGGGTGCGCAGCAATGCCAATGCCCGCACAGCGATCATGGATCCCGCTTTCCTGGCAGCGGCCGCGCCCAATTCCCAGGCCTTTTTCGCCAGTCAGACATTGCGTTCCGGACTGGTGCAAACGCAGACGCTCAACCTGGCGTCGCTGAACATCAATCCCAGCGCTGCTACTCCCAACCTTGCCGCTTATGGCACCAGTGCGCCGGTGTTTGACGTCGTCAGCTATCCGGTTCCTTCGGATTCCGGTGGCGGCAATCCCAATAACAACTACAACACCATTAACCGGATTGACTTCCAACTCTCCGACAAGACCAGCATGTTCGGCCGCTACGCGCTGTTCAATCGCACTCTCTTTGCCGGAACCGTCAACAACAGCCCGTATGCCGGATTCGATACCGGCCAGACCGATTTCAACAACAACTTCATGTACTCGCTGACCCATGTTTGGAGTCCGCGGCTGGTGAGTGACACGAAAGTGCTGTTTAACCGCCTGAACATCCAGCAGCCGCTGGCATCCACTCAGCCGGTTCAGCCCACTCTGTATTTCAATTCCAGCACCGCAATTACGGTGAATGGGATCCCGATCAGCCTTCCGGGCTACGCGCAGTTAACCCCGGGGAACAGTATTCCCTTTGGCGGTCCGCAGAACGTCGCCGAGTTCTCGCATGCGTTCACCTGGACCAAAGGCAAGCACGAATTCCACTTCGGTGGAGAATACGTCTATACGCGCGATAACCGTACGTTCGGTGCTTACGAGAATGCCGTACAGGCGCTCAACGGAACAGGAGGCGTGCCGGGCGATTTGGAGAACCTGTTAGCTGGTCAGGCGGGTTGGTTCCAGGTGGTTGTTGATCCACAGGGAAAATTCCCTTGCATAAGAGACGCGGCGGGAGTGGTTCAGCAAACTCCTGCCTGCACCATCAATCTGCCCACCGGACAGCCTTCCTTCTCGCGCAGCAACCGCTACAACGACATGGCGTTCTATGCTCAGGACAACTTTAAGCTCAACCCACGCTTAACGCTGAATCTGGGGCTGCGCTGGGAGTACTACGGCGTACAGCACAACAAGGATGCTGCTCTGGATTCCAACTTCGTGTTCGGATCGGGGGCAACATACTTCGACAAAATCCGCAACGGGCAGGTGTACACGGTCGATGCCACCGCCAACAGCCCGGCGAGTCCGGTGGGTGGATTGTGGAACCCGCAGTATCACAACTTCGCCCCGCGTGTCGGTTTTGCACTGGATGTCTTCGGAGATGGCAAGACCTCCCTCCGCGGCGGCTTTGGTATGGCCTACGAGCGTAACTTTGGCAACGTCACCTTCAACGTGATCCAGAACCCCCCGGGTCAGTTCAACGGACTGTTCACTCCGGGTGGACCGATTACCACCGATAACCTGGGGCCGTTCGCAGGCACCGGCACGAAGGCGTTGCCTCCGCCTAGCCTCCGCTACGTCCGCCAGGATCTGCCCACCGCTTACACGGAAATGTGGAACCTGTCGTTGCAGCGGCAAGTTCTTGGTCACTCGCTCGTTGCCCTGGAATACAGCGGTACACACGGCATCCACCTGTATTCGATCGAGAACAACAACCAGGCCGGTTACGGTGTGATTTACCTGGGATCTGATCCCACCATCAATGCCGGTGACCGCCTTAACCGTCAATACGGCAACATGAACACCCGCGGTGCCAACGGCTTCTCCTATTACAACGCGCTGAACACGCGCTTCGTTTCCAGCAACCTGTTCCATCAGGGTCTGGACATCACCGCTAACTACACCTTCTCGCACGCCATCGACAACATCAGCTCAACCTTCAGCGAGACCCCGCAGGCCGAGGGCTTCCTCGGATTGCTGGATCCCTTCAATCCTCGTGTGGACAAGGGCACGGCTGATTTTGATGCACGGCATCGCATCGCCTTGAGCGCGGTCTGGACGTTGCCGTACGCCAAGGGCACGCATGGAGTGCTCAAGCAGGTGGCGGATGGCTGGGAGTTCGCACCCATCTTCACCGCACATACCGGCAATCCGTTCACAATTTTTGACAGCAACGGGTTCCTGGGTTCGGACACCATAGCCTCTCGCTATATTCCGAGCGCCGCCTTTGCTTTCTCGGGCAGCACGAGCACCGCGAATCCGACGGCGCCCAATACTTTTGCCTACCTCAATCTGCCGGGTTCGAACACTTATGTCGACCCGCTGGTTGGATCGGGTGAGTTGCCAACTTGCGACATGACGACCAATGCCGCAGGCCACCTCATCTCCACCGGCCAGAACTGCCGCTACCCGTCGAACATGTCGGGGCGCAACATGTTCCGCGGTCCGGGCTGGTACAACATCAACGCCTCCATCGGGAAGTACTTCCCCATCAACGAACGGTTCAAGTTGCAGTTCCGCACCGAGTTCTACAACTTGTTCAACCATTCCAACTACTACGTGCAGACCGGGCAGGCCGACGCCGGCAACTTCGGCACGGGCGTTCCCTTCTCGATTGTTGGCAAGAAGGGCGTCAACCCAGCGCCGACAGTCACTATTCCCAATGAGCGCCGCTTCATTCAGATGGCTCTGAAGCTGACGTTCTGACTGCTAGACTTGCGGGAACCCCAGTATTTATGCGGGTTCCCGCGTTTCTTCATTACTTTGTGAGCAATTCTCGTGTACCCGCTTTTGACCACGATTTACACTCACTTCTACTCAATTCTGGTCACACGGTCACACTTCAAAATCACAAGTTGTGGGCCTCTGAGCGTAACTTCGCTGGTGGGTGCCGATGTCATGTTGACGCTGTTCTCTGACCTGCTAATCTGACCACGACAATTCAACCGGGCGTCTACGAGCAGCTGTCCGCCCATCGCGGCGCGCTGACCATCCGTCAGCTCAGCGCCATCTTTAAGTCAACCAGCAAACCGTCGCATTGATATCGCAGGCGTTCAACGAAACGGGTGGTGGCACGCAGATGTTTGTTCGGGTGGGAATCTTTAAGTAGCATAGGCGAGGACGAGACTCAACCAAACTTGCGAGCTCGCCTCTTGTTGCAAGGTGGCTCTGCGGTCGAACGTCTGCTGAGGACGTGCTGCCGGTGAGGAGGAGGAGGCATGATCGGAGCAACAACCCATACTGGCCCGGAATGGAATGCTCTAGCGGTACCGTCAGCCATCAATGCCGGCTCGCTCGAAGGGATTTTTAAGCCAAGAACGATCGCGATCGTCGACGGAGGCGGCCACGAAACCATCGCTCAGATGACAGAAGCCGCTCTGGCGTCGAGCGAGTTTCGGGGCACGACGTGGGTTGTCCAGCGGGAGAACTCATTGCAGTCGCAAAACTCGTATAGGACTCTCGCTGCAATTCCAGGGAAGGTGGATCTCGCCATCGTAATCGCACCACCGGAAGGCGCGCCCGATTTAATCGAACAATGCGTCGAAAAGAATGTTAGGGGAGTAATTTTGCTCTCCAGCGGCTTCGGGACAAAGGGAACGGAACGTAGCCAGATGCTGGAGCGGATGCGAGCTGTTCTGGCCGGGAGCCGAACGCGCGTGATTGGCCCCAACTCACTTGGGGTTCTAAATCCGATCATCGGCCTCAATGCCACCTTAGGCCTGCCGATGCCCTTAGGGGGAACGGTAGCTTTTCTTGGCGAGAGCGCGACGCTGAGCAGATTCGTCTTGGACTGGAGTCTTAAGCATATCGTCGGATTCAGTGCATTCGCGTGCCTTGGAACAATGCTGAACGTCAGCTGGGGAAACATGATCGACTACTTCGGTAGCGATCCGTATACGCGAACGATCATTATGCAGATAAGCTCGGTCGGGGATGCGCGTTCGCTGATCTCGGCGGCGCGCGAAGTGGCGCTTGACAAACCCATCATCGTCATGAAGACCGGGCGAGATGCGAGCGCCATCGGTGCCGTCGCATGGAATTCTCGCTGTGTACTCAGCGACGACGATGTATTGGCGGCGGCGTTCCGCAGGGTAGGGGTGCTCCAGGTGGACAACCTGGAAGACCTGTTCTACACCGCCGACGCCTTGTCAAAGCAACCGCGACCGCAAGGACCCAGGCTCATGGTCGTGAGCAATGCGGACGGTCCCGCAGTGCTGGCAGGAGATATGGTGGTGCGGTCGGGGGTAGTGTTAGCGCAGCCTTCGCCAGAAACCCGGGCGCAAGTTGCGGAAATGTCCCGAGGCAAGGACCAGTTCGAGGACCTGATCGGTGACGGTAGCGCCGAAACCTACGTCAAACTGGTGGAACTTGCAGTGAAAGATCCGAACTGCGACGGGTTGCTGTTGCTTATCGCGCGGTCAGCGCTCGTCGATCCCCAACGTACTTCGGAATTGCTGATGGAGATCAGAACTGGCAACTCAAAACCGATGTTGCTCAGCTACATGGGTGTCGCCGATGCCGCAACCGGGCAAGAGACGCTCGTCCGCGCATGCATCCCGACATTCTCCTCGCCAGCGGCCGCGGCGCGGGTATTTCGATACATGTGGCGTTACAGCTATGACCTGCAGGCGCTCTATGAGACGCCAATCGCACATGTCGCCGGAGAGCAGTTTGGAGCACAGAAGGCGATTGGCGAGTTACTCGAAGATGTTCGCCGAGCTGGCCGGAAAACGCTTTCTCCGCGGGAGGTCTCAACGGTCCTGCAGGCGTACGGAATCAACGCGAGCGATCATGGCGCAACCGAACAGGGGGGCTACCGAGCAAAGCTCGCTTCGCAGGTCGATCCGGAATTCGGACCGGTTTTGATCTTCGGCTCTGCCGACCGCGGGAAACATGCTTATGGCGACGCCGTTGTCGCGTTGCCGCCCCTGAATACGACACTGGCATGCCGCATGCTAGAGCAAAGTAAATTCTATGCGGCGCTGCGCAGCGAATGTGACCCGGCACTCCTGAAGAGGTTGCACAGTCTCCTGGTAGGATTCAGCGAATTAATAGTGGAACAGCCCTGGATCAAACAATTCGAAATCAATCCCCTCACCATTGGACCTGATCAAGTGGTCGCAGCGGGCGGCTGGTGCGAGATGTGCGGCAATGAACTGGGCGAAGGCGAGCTGGCTAGGCCGGCGATCCGACCCTACCCGGTGCAGTATGCATCGTCGTGGACGATGAAAAATGGCGAGCAGGTGATGATCCGGCCAATTCGCGCCGACGACGAACCGCTGATGATCAAATTTCACCAGGGACTATCCGACCGCAGTGTATACCTGCGGTATTTTCAGCACGTGAAGCTCAGCACCCGCACGGCACACGACCGGCTAGTGCGGGTCTGTTTTCTCGATTACGACCGCGAAATAGCGCTCTTGGCTGAGCAGTGGAACGCTTCGAGTCAGGAGCGGAGAGTCATTGGAGTTGGGACGCTGCAGAAGCTGTTCCCCAAAAGTGAAGGCGAAGTGGCGGTGTTGGTCAGCGACGATTACCATGGCCAAGGTTTAGGCAAGGAGTTGATTGCGAGGCTGGTGTCGTTCGCACGCGATGAGCGGCTGCAGGTCGTATCTGCGACAACCATGATCGAGAATGCCGGAATGTGCGCGGTATTTAAGAAGTTGGGATTTCAGCTGTCGACCGATTTCGAGGAACAACTGGTAACGGCGAAGCTGGACCTGGGAAAATCGTCCTGCTGAACGGCTGCGGCACACAACCTAATCGAGCCGGAGGCCTCATCACAACTTGCAAGCCGACACCGCGCACCCGGCATCTGAGCGGCAGAGCGGGGTGCAACTCGTCAAAAACACGCTATTCGAGATTGGCAAAATGGAATCAAGTCACAGCTTGCCATCAATTTCTAGACTCGGGTACAAGGAAACATTATCCCAACCGACTGGCTCTGAAGCTGACGTTCTAGTTCGCAGCTCGGCTGCTTCACGGGGATGGGCTCAGCCCATCCCCTCTTTTTTGTGCGATCTTCTCCGGGCCGGTACTCTTCAGATCATCCGCACACAATTTGCCCGATTGCCAATTGCCTGGCCTGGGTTATCACGTAGTTGCGAGTGTCATCCGAACGACGCGCCCGTCTTGGTTTTTCGACCGCGTTCTCCGCGGGTCGCGGGCGCGGAGTCGAAGTTGAGCTGTTTTGCGGGCGTGAGCCCGCTGGCCTGCCTGACTGGGCGCCGCTGAAACCATCGATCAAGGGACGAATGCGATCCATACAATATTGGAAGGTCAACCCGGTCGGTCACTCAGGCATCGAAAGCTAAGTCCTTTACTCCAGCTCGGGAGGTCCCATGCCTGATCAGGACAAACAACAGGGCTCGCCAAAACCCGGCTCCCCCCGCCGGCCGCCTCAATTCCCGCAACGCCCGGAAAAGCCCTCAGAAAAAGCCACCAGGGAACGGGCGCTGGATAGGACGATTGAAGATTCGTTTCCGACCAGCGATCCGCCCTCCAGCCTGCCCGATCCGGCTGAGGACATAGAGGAATAGCACAATGGAGCATCGGATAAGTGCTACTCGGGGTAACAAGGTTGGCCTATTCTATCTAGCCTGCTGGGTCTGAGCAGGGTTACTTCATTCTCCGAACTTCCAACTCTACCGACCCCAGGTACCTCGTGCTACCCGAATTCCTGGAACTAACGGCTTGCCGTCTACGTAAAGGGATGGCAGGGGGTATGTATGCGCAGGATGGAGATCTTTGCGCTTTTCGGACTCCTTGGAACTCTTCTTTTCCTCGTCAGCACCTCTGCTCAAAATGGGCCAGCACCTGAGATCGGCGAACAACGTTTTGAGGCGCCGTTTCCTTCCGGAGGGCACCTGAACCTGGAGGTTCAGTCAGGAGATATCCGCATCACTGGCGGCGACGAGAACCGGATCAGAATTCGCTATGCGGGAACAGAGGCTGACCAAGGCCATAACGTGAAGGTGGCCCTAAAAGCCCAAGGAGCCGCCGGCGACTTGCACATTCATGGTGGCCCGTCCGGAAATTTTCAGATCCTGATCGAGATCCCTCGCCACACCCACCTTCACGTGCGTATGCCTTTTGGGTCCCTGGAAGTTCGCAATACAACTGGCAACAAGGATATCGAGCTGCATTCCGGAGAATTGGTGATTGGCATTGGCAATCCCAGGGATTACGCGCGCGTGGAAGCCTCGGTTTACAGCGGCGAACTCGATTCGCCGCCATTTGGTATTTCGAAAGGAGGACTCTTCCGCTCGTTCCATAAGGAAGGAAATGGTCCGTATACGCTCCACGCTCACGTAGGTACGGGAGAGCTGACCCTGCAGTGAGAATGAGCGGTCAGCGGTCAGCAGTCAGCAATCAGTAGTCAGTGTTCAAACCCATCCTAAGGGTGCCCCATTCAAGCGCAGCCTAGGCGGGGTATTTCTCTTCGCAGCCGGACTGCTAGACGCGCCTCATGGCTGTCGGCGTCGCCGGACCAGTAGATATCCGACGCTGAGGATAAGCA
>DASPRM010000095.1 GCA_035624455.1 Terriglobales bacterium | reverse complement strand
CTGGGGCAAACCCAGAATTTCATTCTGGGCAAAAGCCGCTCTTGGCGCATGTTTTGCTTATATGAGCTACCTCCCAACCGCATATTCCCTATCCGGGAACCCACTCTCAATGTGCAAAACCCAGCAGAATCCGCACTGGATGCCGCATTTGAAGATTCTCAATAATGAAATTGTGCCGAAACCTGCGTATCAGCTGACGGGAAATTTATTGCCGCAACTTCTTTTTCCGCTCAGCGGCTCTTTAGCCACTGCAAGGCTGCTCCAACCAGGTAAATCGATCCCGTCGCCACTAGCAATCCGCTGGTCGTGGCGGTTTTGGCGGCTAATTCCATAGCTTTGCCGAACTCTGGTTCAGTAGCAACTTCCGCCCCGGTCTTTGCTGCGGCGTCCCATATCTCCTCTGGGCTGGCTGACCGCGGATTGTCTACCCCCGTCGCGATCACCTGCTCGGCCAGCGGAAAAAGGATTTCGGCAATTTCGCCAACTGCCTTATCGCGCAGCACACCGAAGAGCAAAGTGATCCGCCGACCCTCGAAGCGCTCCGAAAGTGCGGCGCGCAATGCCCATGCTCCGGCGGGATTGTGAGCTACATCGAAAACCATCTCCGGCAAGCCCGAGCTGGGTGGAATGACCTGGAATCTTCCCGGCCAGCGGGTCTCGCGAATTCCTCGCTCAATTGCATCGGGACTGATCGAGATTCCAAGTCGGTTCAGCTCCTCGGCCGCGGCAATCGCCAGCGCCAGGTTACGCAACTGATGCCGCCCCACGAGCGGCGAATCCACCGTTATTTCTTTCCCCATCACCTGGAGGGGATATCGGCTCCTCGCCCAGTGCTCCGCCTGGCGGCGCGGATCCCACACCGTTCCCGCTACCCCGGGCGTCACAGGTGGCACGTAGCAGGCAGCGTTGACTGCCGTGGCATTGCGTTCCAGCACAACTCGGCCAATCACGTCGTTGGCTTGCGGATGCTGTGGCAAAGTCACGACCAGTCCACCCTCGTGAATTATCCCGGCCTTCTCGGCGGCAATTTCAGCAATCGTGTTACCGAGAAATTTCTGATGGTCTAAAGATATATCGGTGATTAGCGAAACTAGCGGTTCCACCACGTTGGTGGCATCGAGCCTTCCGCCCATGCCGACCTCAAGCACGCCGATCTCGATTCCGCTACGCGCGAAATGCTCGAAGGTCATCGCGGTCAGCATCTCGAAAAAGCTGGGATGCCATGGAAGTTCCCCGCGGGAGACCAGCCAGTTTGCCAGATGCTCGGTGCGGTCATGGCTCAAGGCAAAATCGGGTTCGGTGATTTCCTTCCCATCGACGCGGATGCGCTCGTTTACCCGCATCAGGTGCGGAGAAGTGTACAGTCCCGTGCGATGACCTGCGGCCTGAAGAATAGACGCCAGGGTAGCTGCGGTTGAACCTTTGCCATTGGTTCCGGCGATCAGCACCGAACGGAAATTGCGCTGTGGATCGCCTAATGCCCGCAGCAGCACGCGCATATGGGCCAGATCGAACTTGTGGGACGGCGTGCTCGCCAGTTCGTGTCCCAGTTCGTACAACTGCTCCACTGCCGATTGGTAGCTGGGTGCCATGTGATTTTCAGCTTAGCAGTTTCGAGGAACCCGGCCACAAGTCGCGCGCCGGGCTGGCGATCTTGAGCCTCGCATTACCTAGTCCGGCCGTTGGGCGACATCCAGTCGAGCGCGCGTGCAATATAGGACTTCAGATCCTTGCGGTGCACCACGGCGTCAAGCATGCCGTGTTCCAGAAGAAATTCGCTGCGCTGAAAGCCTTCGGGTAGCTTCTGACGGATCGTTTGCTCGATTACTCGTGGCCCGGCAAATCCGATGAGCGCACCCGGCTCGGCGATATTCAGGTCTCCCAGCATGGCGTAGGAAGCGGTAACGCCGCCGGTGGTCGGGTCGGTGAGCACCGAGATGTAAGGCACCGTAGCGTCGTCCATGCGTGCCAGGGCGGCGGAGATCTTCGCCAACTGCATCAGGCTGACGACGCCCTCCATCATCCGCGCACCACCGGAAGCTGAAACCACGATTAATGGGATTCGCTCATTGGTGGCCTTCTCAACCGCACGCGTGATCACCTCACCCACCACCGTGCCCATGCTTCCGCCGATGAAGGAATACTCCATGGCGCTGACGATCACTGGGCGGCTTTGCAGCGTGCCGCGAGCGTTAATGGTCGCGTCGGTAAAGCCGGTATCTTTCCGCGCCTGCCGGAGGCGTCCCGCGTAGGGCTTCAGGTCAGAAAACTTCAGAGGATCGGTGCTGATCAGATTGTCATCTTCGATGTGATACACCCCATCATCGAGCAGCTGCGATAGCCGGGTGCGCGCGTCGATGCGGAAGTGCTTGTCGCAATAGGGGCAGACGTTCAGGTTGGCGTCGAGATCTTTCTTCCAGATAATTTTCCGGCAGTTGTCACACTTCACCCATAGACCCTCGGTCTTCACCTTCTTCTCGCCCGAAGTATCAATCGCGCCGGATTCTCGTCTGAACCAAGCCATAACAGCAGTAATTAGCAACTAGCACTTAGCAATCAGTTCGATCCTGCTTCCCCCGATCACCCGATCTTCAATCACCCATCGTCAGATTATCCGATTGCAACTTGCCCGATCACCCGATCCTAGTACTCGATCCCACGCTGCGCCATGATGCCCTTCTGATAGGCGTGCTTGACCTCGCGCATCTCGGTCACCGTGTCGGCAAGCTCGACAATTGTCGGATGCGCATTGCGGCCGGTCAAGATTACGTGCACCATCTCCGGCTTGCGCTTCAGGACCTCCACCACTCGTGCCGGGTCGAGCATCCTGTAGCTGATGGCGTAGTTGATTTCGTCCAGCACCACCAGGTCCCATTCGCCGCTCAGGATCGCCTTTTCGGCTTCCGTCCAGGCTTCTTCCACCAGCCGGATATCCTCGGGATCGGTTTCCGTCCCGCCTACTTTCACAAAGCCTCGGCCCATCTGCTTCATCACGAAGCGGTCCCCGAAGGCCTTCACCGCATCGAGCTCGCCATAGTGCCACGAGCCCTTCAGAAACTGCAGCATCAGCACGCGCATGCCATTGCCCACGGCGCGCAGTGCGGTGCCCATGGCAGCCGTGGTCTTGCCCTTGCCCGGACCGGTATTGACGATGATGAGACCACGTCGAACATCACTCATTGGGCGATCATGAGGCTATCGTCGGCCGGTAATCATAGGGCTGGCTGGTCGGCGACTGGGCAAGCATTGAGTTTAACATCCGGGGGTCTCGGATCGCGGGCATTCACGGCATGAGGGCTAGCCGCGGAAAAGGACTCCTGCTAAGTGTTGTGGCTAAGTGCTGATTCCTGACTGCTGATTGCTCTCTTACGCGTAATCCCGGCTCAGCAGCGCATGTCCTTCCTGTTCGGCGCGGTACGTGATCACGGCTTTCGTCCCTGGTTGCAGGGCATTGCGAACGTCGCCGAGAAAAACCACCATCTTGTCCGCCTTGGCACCATCGGGGCGAAGCATGACTACGGATTTGTCGTGCTGCCCCACCGAGGCTTCGTAAAAATCCACGCTCTGGATGAAGCATTTCTCCCGCAGCACGCCATTGGCGGATGCCAGTGCTACCGCTCCCAGGCCCTTGGCGCTGGTTGCATATCCTGCCACTCCTGCGGCCTCCAGCTTTGGTTTCAGGAACGGCAGCAGGCCGCGCTTGTAGAGTTCAATGAGTACGTTGATTCCGAAAATACTGGAGATGCCCAACAGGATGAGCGTGGTAAAAAGGTTGTCGACCGTCAGCCCTGGGGTTGTGATCAGAAACCAGGCAATTCCCACCAGTGGCAACAGCGCCAGCAGAATAGAAATCAGCAGCACGCTTCCTTCCTCCGTTTGAATTCTCTCACCGGGTCCGGCCGATCAAGAACCCGAGCGCACAAGTTCGAGCATCCCTTGCTCATCGATGACACGGACCCCGAACTCCCGCGCCTTGTCGAGCTTAGATCCGGCTTCTTCTCCCGCCACCACGTAGTCGGTCTTGCGGCTCACCGATCCCAACACCCGCCCGCCCGCATCTTCTATCATTTTCTTCGCCTGGTCACGACTGTAATTTGCCAGCGTGCCGGTTAGTACAAAGGTCTTGCCCGCCAGCGAAGTCCCGCGCTCCTTCCTCTTGCCCTGAAACTGAAGCCCGGCCTCCCGCAATCGCTCCACTAGCTCGCGATTCTTGGGTTCATCGAAAAACTCACGGATGCTTACCGCGATGCGCGGTCCCACTTCGTTCACCTCTTCCAGCTCTTCCAGGCTTGCATTCATCAGTTCATCCAAAGAGCCGAAGTGCTCGGTCAGAAACTGCGCAGTGCGCTCCCCGACGAAACGGATCCCCAGCCCGTAGATTACGCGCTCCAGCGGCAGCTTCTTCGAAGCCTCAATCTCATCCAGCACATTCTGCGCCGACTTCTTGCCCATGCGCTCCAGGCCTATGAGCTGGTCCAGGGTCAGGCGGTAGATATCCGCCACATTTTTCACCAGCCCGCGCTCGGCGAGCTGATTGACCAGCGCATCGCCCATGCCTTCGATATTCATCACCCCGCGCGAGGCGAAATGGCGGATCGTCTCGTGCAGTTTTGCCGGGCAGTTGGCGTTCACGCACCGGGAGTCGACTTCTCCCTCCTCGCGCACGACGTGGCTATCGCACACCGGACAGCGGTCAGGCATGTCAAATTCCTGCTGACCCCTCGGCTTGTCCTCGATCACCTTTACGACTTTGGGGATGACGTCGCCGCCGCGCTCCACCATCACCCAGTCGCCGATCTTCACCCCCAGGCGCTCGATTTCGTCCTGATTGTGCAGTGTCGCCCGGCTGACGGTCGTGCCCCCGATAGGCACCGGCTTCAAGTGAGCAACCGGCGTGAGCTTTCCGGTCCGCCCTACGTACACCTTAATATCCTCAACCTGTGTTACGCCGGACCGGGCCGCGTATTTGTAGGCGATTGCCCAGCGCGGCGCCTTCCCGGTGAATCCCAGCCGCTGCTGCAGCGGAACCTGGTTCACCTTGATCACGATGCCGTCGATCTCATAGGGCAGGCTCTCCCGCCTGCCTTCCCATTCTTCGATGTAGCGCTGAACCTCTTCCAGGTTCTTCACCGTTCGCCACCGCGGGTTCACCTTGAAGCCCGCCTTCGACAGCGCTTCCAATGCGTCCGATTGTTTGGGGAGGTAAACCTTGCCAGCGACCAGCAGCGAGTAGGCGAAGAAATCCAGCTGTCGGCTGGCGGTGATGGAAGGATCGAGAACCCGTACGGCTCCCGCCCCGGCATTGCGCGGATTGGCGAACTTGGCGAGATTCTGCCGCTCGCGCTCCTCATTCATTCGCTCGAAAGCCTTGAGCGGCATGACCACTTCACCGCGAACCTCGAACGCTTCTGGCAGTCCGGAGTTGCCAAGGTCAGCCACAAGCGGCACCGAACGGATCGTGCGCACGTTGGGCGTGACCTCTTCCCCCACGCTGCCGTCGCCGCGGGTGACCGCTCGCTGGTACCTTCCCCCGGAGTAGTCCAGGGCCATGGAGAGGCCATCCAACTTCAGTTCGCAGACATACTCGACCGTGCTTTGCCCGCTCAGTTCATGCACCCTTCTCTCCCAGTCGCGTAACTCTTCCGGGTTGTAGGCATTGTCGAGCGAGAGCATGGGTGAGGAATGTTCCACTTTGACGAAGCCTTCGCGTGGCTTGCCGCCGACACGCTGGGTGGGAGAGTCGGGCGCCTGCAGTTCGGGGTACTTGGCCTCCAGCGACTTAAGTTCCCGCATGAGCAGATCGAACTCGGCGTCGCTGATCTCGGGATCGTCAAGAACGTAATAGCGATACTCGTGATGTCGAATTTGCTCGCGCAGGGCCTCAACCTGCTGCTGCGGGTCAACCTTGGTGGGCATTAATAGAATTATAACCACCCGGGACTCGGGCCTTATGTGGCGCAGGGGCTTCGTTCGCAGGAAGGTGGGTCATCCCTGAGCCCGCCTGCGGGCGAAGCATCTATGTATTTGAATTACATCCCAAACCCTCTCTAAGTGAGGGAATATCATGAATTCTTAGCTATGACCCCCCGCGCCCGTGAGAACATCGAATTCCTCGGTTACAGCCTGCTGCTGCTCGCGCTGGTGCTCTCAGTCGTCGCTGGACTGAATACCTATCGCAACTGGGAGTTCGTTCACAACTTGCCGACCGTGGATGGACAGGTCATCGGGGCCAACATCTATCAAACCACTGAGAAGTTGCTGTTCTGGCACCAGACGGTTTACGTCGTACGCTGGCTGGTGCGCTACTCGCTCGATGGGCGGGTTTATGTTTCCAGCGCCGAGCTGGGCTACAAATCAGGTGACCGCGTCAGCATGGAGGCGCGCGCCAACCGCCTGCGTCCGGGCACAAAGGTTCAGGTTCGCTACGATCCCAACGAGCATGGCCGCATCCTGCTGAGCGCTCGGCCGATCAGCGAATCGAATCCGGCGCTGCTGACAGTCCTGGAAATCGCCGGCGTAGCCATTCTGGCTGGCATCGCTCTGCTCACTTACGCTCGCCGCCAGAATCCACAACCATGAATCTCTGCAACGCCGGCTGAATCGCTACATTTTCTTACTCCTGTTGCGGCTCTTAGCAGACTTCTTGCTCTTTGTGTTTGCGTTTTTCTCCAGTCGAATCTTCCAGGCGGCTCTTAGAGCACCCGCCAGCAAGTCTTCATTTGCTTCCGACAATCGAACGTGAGTTGCTCCCATCCTGCCCCACCCGCCTGCCACCGGGACAAACACCTTCGGCAACTCAGAGACAAACTCGGCTTGCACCTCCGGGGTGAGCATCAGGTTACCGTACCCCCTGGCTTGATGTGCGAGCGTAGCAAATATCCGCCCGCCAACCCGAAAATCGGCAGCCCCCATGTGGGAACCCTCTTCGGCGCCCTCAAGGCTTAGGGCGATGCGGCGAAAATCTGCTGGCGTCATCGAATCAGACTCCGATTGTAAGCCGCCGGGGGGTGAACCCTGGATAATAGATTTCCTGAGTCCTCATCCATCCCCCGCAAATATTAGCTCAGGGAAATCGATTTTCATTTCATCGGCGAGCATGATCCGCAGGCTCTCGGTTATCCTTGCTAGCGAATGCGTCGCGCGCTTCTCCTCTACAACCCAGAATCGGGTACCCGCCGCAAACGGCGTTTAGCCGATGTTGAAGCTGTGGCACGGGTACTCACCTCGTCAGAGGTAGAGACCCGGCTGGCTATTACCGGCGGTTCCGAGTCGGCTGCGGCGCAGGCTCGAGAGGCTGCCCTAGCGGGCTGGGATACGGTGATTGCCTGCGGAGGCGACGGCACCATCCAGGACGTTGTGCAGGGACTGGTCGGGCTGGACCTTCCGGTGGCGCTGGGACTCATTCCTCTGGGCACAGCAAACGTGCTGGCGCACGACCTGGCCCTGCCCCGGCGGCCGGTCCACGCCGCGCGCCTGTTGTTGCAGTCCAGTCCACAGCGTGTCGCGCTGGGAAAGCTCGAATACCAGAACCGCGATTCGCAGCATTCGCGCTACTTCCTCTCCGTTGCCGGGCTGGGCGTGGATGCGGAGCTTTTTTATCGCTTGGCTTGGGGAATGAAGCAGCAGATCGGTATGGCCGCATATTATGCCTCCGCCCTTCACCAATGGGCTGTGCAGCACTTCCCCAGGTTTGAAGTGGAATTTTTCGACCCAGCCATGGGCACATCGCGGCGGGAAACTGTCACACAATTGCTGGCCGTGCGAATCGGGAACTTTGGAGGCGTGGTCCGGCGCCTCGCTCCGGCTGCCGGCCTGGACCGCTCCGACTTCCAGTTGATTCTGTTCAAAACCTCCAGCCGCACACGTTACCTGCGCTTCATCGCCGGACGGCTGCTGGACTGGCATCTTCCGATTCGCGGAATCGAGCTGGCCCACGCCAGTTCGATCTGCTGCCGCCCGCTGGCTGCTGGAGATCCGCGCGCGAACGAATCTTCCTTGGTTCGCGTCGAGGCGGATGGCGAGCCGCTGGGCCGGCTGCCGGCGTCGCTCGCGGTGGCACCGGAAACCGTCACCCTGCTGGTGCCTCCCGCGTGTCGCTATGCACGAGGCCAGCCCTGAGCAGTCAGCCGCCAGTAGAAACGCCGTGGTGGTGAGCGTCCAGATCAGGAAGGGTCATGCTGAGCGAAGCGAAGCATCGGTGGATTTCGAGCTGCTGACTGCTCTCAGGGCGTTACCGTGATCAGTGGTTTCGTCAAAGGCAGGACCTCGCCAATCGGCGAGGCCGTCACACCCGCATGCCGCAGCGCATGCAGCAAATCATCCGCATCGCCGGAATCCACCGAGATCAACAATCCCCCAGCAGTCTGCGGGTCAAACAGCAAGATCCGTAGCTCCTCGCTGACCCCTTCCTCGTATCCGACCATGCATTCCGCGAACTCGCGGTTGGCTTTCAGACCGCCGGGAATAAAGCCGCCCCGAACGCATCCGAGCGCACCTTCGATCAGCGGAATCTCGCCGGCAGACAAACCCATGCTGACGTCGGATCCGAGAGCCATCTCCCGCGCATGCCCCATCAGACCGAACCCGGTGACGTCTGTCATAGCGTGCACGCTGAAAGGCCCCCCGCCTTTGCCGGTGGTCACTACTTCCGCTGCAATTCGATTTAGCGTCGTCATGAAACCGGTCGCGGCCTGAATCCATGATTCTTCCGCTTTACCATTCTTGATCGCTGTGGAGATCACGCCTGTCCCCAGCGCCTTGGTGAGGATGAGTTTGTCCCCAGGTTGAGCGTCCGAGTTCTTCAGCACTCGCTGCGGGTGGATCGCCCCTGTGACCGCATATCCAAATTTGATTTCGGGATCGCGAATGCTATGGCCGCCGATCACGGTGCAGCCCGCCTCCATCATCTTGGAGAGGCCGCCGGCGAGAATCTGCTCCAGGATTGGCAGATCTCCCTTTTCCGGAAAACACACCAGCGCCAGCGAATTTAGCGGCTTGCCGCCCATGGCGTACACGTCGCTCAACGAATTGACGGCTGCGATCTGGCCGAAGGTAAACGGGTCATCCACGATGGGCGTGAAGAAATCCACTGTTTCCACCAACGCCAGTTCGGGTGTGACCTGATACACGCCGGCGTCGTCGGCTTTGTCGAAGCCGACCAGTACATTCGGGTCATGCTGCCGGGCTAATTTCCCAAGCACCGCGTCCAGCACCGCTGGACTCAGCTTGGACGCTCAACCCGCCGCTTTCACCGTCTCCGTCAGGCGGACCTTTGCGCTCGTGGCATCAACCATAAAGCAAATTGTAATTGGATAAGTTGTAAGCGGTAAGTTGCAGGCAGCAATAAGGCACCGCAATGAGTTGCCTGATCTGCAGGCTATTGTTGACTACTGACTTCTGACTTCTGAACGCTAGTTTTGAAAACTCACCGCTTACCGTTTTCCGGCTTACAGTTTCCCTCGCCTCGGCCTCACCTTGATCCGGATCGGTGTCCCCACGAATCCGAATGCCCGCCGGATCTGGTTCTCCAGATAGCGCTCGTAAGAAAAATGCAGCTTCACGTCGCGGTCGGTGAACAGCACGAACGTTGGCGGCGCCACGGCTGCCTGCGTCATGTAGAGGATGCGGACTCTTTTGCTGAACGGCACGGGTGCGCGCTCGAAATCGACGTTCTTGAGAAAGCGGTTCATCTCGCCGGTGGCGATGCGTTTCCGCCGTTCGCGCGCCACCTCGTCGATCAGCGGCAGTAACTTTTCAGTGTGCCGGCCAGTTGCTGCGGAGACAAACACTACCGGCGCGTAGCCGAGAAATTTCAACTGCTCGCGCACGTGCCTCTCGTATGCCGCCTGATCCGCAACGATGCGCAAGTCCTGCGCTGCCGCCCGGCGCGGAGTATTGGCAGCGCGACGTGCCGAAGTGGCTGACTTCTCTTCCTTCTGTTTCAGTTGCCGCGCGCGCTCCACCACCAGGTCCCACTTATTGACCACTACGATCACTG
Source organism: Terriglobales bacterium (assembly GCA_035624455.1). Taxonomy (NCBI): domain Bacteria; kingdom Pseudomonadati; phylum Acidobacteriota; class Terriglobia; order Terriglobales; species Terriglobales bacterium. The sequence goes on along the minus strand of DASPRM010000095.1, from coordinate 33,811 downwards.
AGCGGCCGCTTTCGTGCGCGTATCCCGCGATATTGGCATCGAGCGCGGTAACACCCTCGAGGCCATCGATCACCAGCAGGGTGACGTCAGCCGCCTCCATGTGCTTGCGGGCCATCACTACCGAGAGCTTTTCGGCCATCTGCTCGGTGCGGCCCTTGCGGCGGATTCCGGCGGTATCAATAAACCGATAAAGCCGGTCTTCATTTCGGACCAACTCGTCCACAGCGTCCCGCGTAGTGCCTGGAATGGGCGAGACGATCGCCCGCGCGCTCCCTGTCAATCGATTCAAGAGTGTAGATTTGCCGACATTCGGGCGGCCAATGATTGCGACCTTAACTTCAAAGGAAGGAGTCTCGCGCAGATCGAGCTCAGCCGCGTCCGGCTCATATTCGGCTTCGACCTGCTGGCCCGCTTCGGAAGCGCTGGTCTCGACTGTTGCAGGCAGCTCGTGGTCGTCTGGTGGCGGCAAAACTCGAATCACTTCGTCCAGCAGCTCGGCCACCCCGTTGCTGTGCTCCGCGGAAACCGGGAAGACCTCGCGGATCCCAAGCGTGCGATAGCTCTCCGCCATCGGCTCCAATTCCAGCGTGTCAATTTTATTGACCGCGAGGAACAGCGGCTTGCCGGTTTTCAGCAGCAAGCGGGACAGTTCCATGTCGGGTGCAGCCAGCTCGCTGCGGCCGTCCACCACCATAACGATGGCGTCGGCTTCCGCCAGCGCCACTTTCGCCTGGCGGAAAATCTCGGCCGGGATGACTTCCTTGTCTTCAGGAACGATGCCGCCGGTATCGACGATGCGCAAATCGCGGCCCAGCCAGTGCGCTACGCCATAGAGACGGTCGCGGGTGATGCCGGGCTCGTCACCGACAATCGCCCGCCTCGACCCAATCAGGCGATTAAACAGCGTGGACTTGCCGACATTAGGCCGGCCCACAATGGCGATGGTTGGGGACATTATTCGTATTGTAGAGAGTTGTACTTGACAACTCCAAATTTGTATCTTATTTTGTACTTATTGGAGGTAATTATGAGTATACGGGTCGCGGATGAGGCATGGATTGCCACGGCATTGCTTCACAAAGAAAATCCCGGCGCGGAAGACTTCGGCTTAGATGAGATTTATGAGCGTGCCATGAAGGAGTTTCACGACAGGCGGCCTGGGGTGCGTCAGCATATTGTGAGCCACGCAGTTGCCTCCAATCCCCCAGATCCAGCGCAGATTCGAATGCTGCACATCAGCGGCCGCGGAAGACGCCGCCTTTTCCGTCCTGGCGATCCGGTGCATCCGCAACGCTCGGGAAAGGTGTATCCGGAGAAGCGGGATATACCTGAGATATACCACCCACTGGTTGATTGGTACCTGAAGGAGTACGCACAAGAGGGAACACAGAAAAAAGGTTCTACCGATCCTAAGATGTGGCTCCAATTCGTTGGACTAATTTCTGCTTATGATCTGCGCAAGATGGCGGAAGCGATAGAATCGGGCACTGAACAGATTGATCCACGTGAGTGGTAAAGCCTTAGTCGATACAAATGTCGTAATCGCGTTGTTCGCCGGCGACCCGTGTGCTACCGGTTATCTGGACAATTGTTCTGAGCTTTTCTTGTGCGTACCGGTCCTGGGAGAGCTTTGGTATGGGGCTCTTGCTTCTTCTCGAGTGAAGGAGAACACCGAGCGGCTGAAGCGTTTTTCCACCACACTCATGCTCCTGCCTTGTGACGCTGGAACCGCAGTTCAGTTTGGTGAGATAAAGTCTGGTCTGCGCCGGAAGGGGCGCCCGATTCCGGACAACGACATCTGGATTGCGGCTATTGCGCGGCAACATGGACTTAAGGTTGTGTCGCGGGATTCGCATTTCACGGAAGTTGACAACTTGGAGGTTGACCTCCTGTGAGACAAGTCCCAAAGCAAAAGAAAAGAGCCTGCCGGTGGCTCGTTCTCCCACCCGCTGTTATAAAAGACTAGCCTTGTCCGCTCCGTCCCAACCCGCCACTTTTACCCTCCACGGCTTCTTCGCTCCAGGCGGCTTGCTCTCGAAAAGTCATCCAGCTTATGAATTTCGCCGCGGCCAATTGCAGATGGCGCAGGCGGTCGAGCAAGCCCTGGCCGAAAAGCGCCACCTGATCGTGGAAGCCGGAACCGGCACCGGGAAGACTCTTGCGTACCTGGTCCCGGTACTCAGCTCCGGCAAGCGCGTGATCATCTCCACCGGCACCAAGAACCTGCAGGAGCAGCTTTACTACAAGGACATCCCATTTCTGCAGAAAGTCCTGGGCGAACTGCACGTCTGTTACATGAAGGGCCGCAACAACTATCTCTGCCGAAAAAAGGTCTACGAACTTGCAGAACAGCCGATCCTGCACGGCCTGGAGGAAATTGATCACTTTCGCGCGATAGTGGAGTGGGAGAAAACCACTGAGAACGGCGATCGCGCCGAGCTGGCCGCACTTCCCGAATCCAGCCTGCTCTGGGACAAGCTCGATGCCCGCGCTGAGACCTGCACCGGCCAGAAGTGCCAGCATTTTGACCGCTGCTTCATTACCGAAATGCACCGCCGCGCGATGGAGAGCGACATTATCATCGTCAACCATCATCTTTTCTTTGCCGATCTGGCGATCAAGCGGGCATCCGACGGCGCGCCCGATGCCGGCATTCTTCCCGAATGCGGGGCAGTCATCTTTGACGAAGCGCACGAACTGGAAGAGGTGGCGTCAAGCTATTTCGGCATCAGCGTCAGCACATTGCGGATCGAAGAGCTCCTTCGTGACACCGAAGCCATCCTGCAGCGCGAAAAGCTGCTCTCGGCGCTATTGCAGACGGCCATCCGCAGCCTGCGGGAAAGATCGCAATTCTTTTTCAGCCTGCTTCCGGCGGGGGATGGCCGCTTCGCCTTCGATAACCGCCGCGAATTTCTGGAAGAGAACGGCGACGAGTTCCTTGGTCTGATGGCCGCGCTCAGCCGCCTGGCAGCCGAACTCGAAGCCCTCAATCCCAAGCCCGAGGACATCTTCAACCTCATTCGCCGCGCTGGGGAACTGCGAGTTCAGCTCTCCTTCATCCTGGAATCGCAGGATCGTAACACCGTTTTCTGGATCGAACGCCGCGGAGGCATGACCCGCCGCCGGGAGAGAACCAAGGACGTGCTCGAGCCTGCCGAGACGGTAAGATCGGTATCCCCAGCTCGTTCCGGCGTGCAGCACGTCTTTCTGACTGCCACCCCCATCGACGTCTCTCAGATCCTGCAACAGACGGTCTTCGAGCAGCTCGAAACCGCTGTCCTCACCTCCGCTACGCTGGCCGTAGGCAACGGTTATGACTACATTCGCAGCCGGCTGGGTATCGAGCACGCCCGCGAACTGGTGATTCCTTCCCATTTCGACTACGAAAATCAGGCCATCCTTTATATTCCGCCCGACCTGCCCGATCCGCGCATGCCCGATTTTCCGCGCAAGGCGGCCGAACGCATCCGCAAGCTGCTGGAGATCACCGAGGGCCGCGCTTTTGTGCTCTTCACCAGCTACGCGCAGATGCGCGAGATTCACGACCGCCTCCTGGGGGAACTCGAATATCCCATGCTGCTGCAGGGTACTGCGCCGAAAATGGCTCTGCTGGAAGAATTCCGCATTACGCCGAACGCAGTGCTGTTCGCGACGGCCTCATTCTGGCAAGGCGTGGACGTGCAGGGCGAGCAGCTAAGTTGCGTGATCATCGATCGCCTGCCATTCGCCGTGCCGAACGATCCGGTAGTGGCCGCGCGTATCAAGGCCATTGATGAAGAAGGCGGGAATGCCTTCTTCGAATATCAGGTCCCCGCCGCCGTGATCACGCTGAAGCAAGGTTTCGGCCGCTTGATTCGCTCATTGCATGACCGCGGCGTGCTGGCGCTGCTCGACAATCGCATCCTGAAAAAACAGTACGGCCGTGTGTTCCTCAGTTCCCTCCCGCCATATCGACGGACTACGCAGTTGAGCGAGGTGGAAACGTTCTTCTCGTGAGCGATCCGGAAACATCAAAACTTTTCCTTCAAGCGATGCCGGAGTGCTAACAGGGACTGCCTGCGTATCGGTCAATGCTCCCTTTGCCGCTTGGCGCTCGTGAGAGTGCGGGCTGCTGCCTGCAAAGGGCCGGTCGGGCCCTGATCCTTCAAAATCCACAGCCAGTACGGGCTTTTCTCTTGACACTAGATACCGCCGCTGGTAGCGTCCCGTCACCAAACTGTCCCCAAAATCCAAGGTCGCTGGTATCTCCAAAGCCACCGGTCGTCCCTAAGCGCACATTTGGGCCCGTCAGCACCATAGGTCTCGCGCAAAGCATTGAAAACTAACGAAAGGAAGAAACAAGCGATGCAGAAGTTGTTGGTTACAAGGCTGTCGAAAAGCTCTCGGCGCAACCCCAAACTGCTAATTGTGCTATGTAGCGTCGTTGTGATGATCGCGCTGACAGGACGAGCGCTGGCTGGCTCACCGGTAAGCCACGTCAATCCAGATGTGCGGGTACATCCCCTCGACTCCTCGTTTGATCCCAATACAGTGGGCGGAGTGCCGTTCTGCTTTAGCGGCTCTCTCGGGACAATATTGTGTTACCCGCCCAATTTCCTGAAAACGGCGTACGATTTTCCGCCAGCAACGGGAAAGAAGGGCCTCGACGGCACAGGTTCAACAATCGTGATCGTCGATGCATTTGGCAGCCCGACAATTCAGGCCGACCTGGACCTGTTCGACACCACATTTGGGCTCCCAGCTACGACGGTTGACATACGCTGTGGGCCAACCTGGACTGGCTCAGGGTCCGACAACTGTCCGGTGAAAACCATCGCGGACCTCACTACTGCGCCTAACGCAGGTCTATGTGGCGCCACCGGATGGGCGAATGAAACCACTCTCGACGTGACCATGTCTCACGCGATGGCACCGGGAGCAAAGATCGTGCTCGTAGTGGCTAACGACTGCTTCGATACCAGCTTCAATACAGCGGAACTCGCTGTGGTCGGGCAGCCTGGCCTGGTAGGGAGCATAATGTCGCAAAGCTTTGGGGAGCCTGACGACCTAGTCGGGTGTCTTAACTTCCCCTGCACACTGGTTGACCCCACCATCAAGGCTGGCGCCGATCAAGCCTACACGACAGCTACGAGCAACAATTGGACCATTATCGCCTCAAGCGGAGACTGGGGAGCAAACGAGGCGGCCCCTGTGGTCGGCACCATCGAATTGACTCCGTCGTGGCCAGCATCGAGCCCTCTGAATCTTGCCGCCGGCGGAACGCAGGGACAACCCTATGGAGGCCAGTTTGGAGGTCCCCCGGGCTCGGGCAAGACCTTTACTTGTCCTGCCAACACCAACTGCAATACGGGTCTGGTGCTAATCAACGGTGGTCCGAACGGATGCACGACAGCAGTGAGGCCTGGGGTTCCTTCCAGTTGCATTCCGGTAGGCTATGGCGGAGAGGCGGCGTGGAACGAATTCAACGTCCTCGGTTTTGGAACAAACACCGGTGGAGGCGTAAGCTCGCAGTACGGAAGACCGGTCTACCAAGCGAGCCTTCCTTCTACATTTCCAACCGTGCTGGGCAACGTAGTCCCGGGTTCGGGACGATCGAATCCTGACGTAGCGTTCAACTCGGCGGTTTACGGCGGCGTGATGGCCTACCGAGGGTATGTATCCCCGCCGGGATGGGCCGTATTCGGGGGGACGAGCGCGGCAGCACCGGCTTGGGCTGGAATCATTGCACTATTGAACCAGGCAAACGGTGGTCCCGTGGGCTTCATTACCCCGAAGATCTATGACCTGAACCACGGGCGGCTCAAGCATACTTTCCAGGACATAACCGTCGGGGATAACCGTTTCTCCGAAGGCGCCTTTGGAGAAGACGGATTCAACGCCGCTCCGGGATATGACCTGACGACTGGCTGGGGAACGCCCGACGTTTCCTGGTTCATCAAGAACATGCAGAAGTAGTTCAGTTAGCAATCGAGGAGGCGTATCAACCAAATGCGCCTCCTTCGAAACCTCTATACTGCCCCCGCCAACCTGATCCCTAGCTAACCCTCAGAGAAGCTGGCCCATAGCAATGGCCGAATGGCGCTCACATTACGCGATTCCTAGGTTGCCGATTACAATTAACCTAGAGGAAACATGTTCGAAGTCAGCGTAGAAGACTCATTTGCCGCGGGCCACGCGCTGCGCGGGTATCGCGGCAAGTGCGAAAATCCCCACGGGCATAACTACAAGGTTCGCATCACACTCCACGGTGAGCAGCTCGACAACATAGGCCTGCTCTACGATTTCAAGGACCTTAAGGCGGCCATGGGCGAGATCATCGACCGGCTGGATCATCAATATCTCAACGACATCGCACCCTTCACGGCCCTGAACCCCTCCGCCGAAAACATGGCGAAGTATTTCTACGACGAAGCTTCTGCCCGCCTGCGCGAAGCCACCCAAGGCCGCGTCCGCGTCAAGGAAGTGAGAGTCTGGGAGACGGACACCACGACCGCGACCTACTTCGAGTGATTCGAGTCGGGTAATCCCCCAAATTATGATCAGGTAATCGGAGAGCACGCGGAGCTCTCTGGAGCTCACACACCCTTCGTAGCGGGATCCCAAATGAACTTGTGAATCTGCAGGCCCAGACGGACTTCAAGCCCGTCTTCTACGATCCATTCTGCAAGCTCGCGGGGATCGAGCAGGCAATGGGAGGTGTCGCGGTCTCCGCTGGCGTCCTTGCGAAATGCAGGAGAGAAGATGACGCTCCCGACCTTTTGCTCAAGTCCATGCCGGCGGGTGAAGTCGCGCGCATATTCGTAATCTGCGCGGTCAGCGAGCACAAATTTAATCTCGTCGTTGGCATCGAGGAAGCGAAGGTTCTCCATGCGAAAGCTTCCACCCTCAGCCGAGCCAGGGCACTTCACGTCGGCAATGATGTGTACCGCTGGCGGAACTTTTTCCAGCGAGCGCTCGCCACTGGTCTCGAGCAAGATGGTGTAGCCGCGACCAACCAGCCGCTCGATCAGAGGGACGACCTCGCGCTCCTGCAGCAGAGGCTCGCCGCCAGTGATTTCGACCAGACCAGTAGGCGCGAGGTTGAGAACCCTCTGTTCGACCTCCTCCACACTCATCTGCTGGCCACCGGTGAAGGTGTACTCGCTGTCGCACCAGGAGCATCGCAGGTTGCAGCCGGTGAGGCGTACGAAGGTGCAAGGCATGCCGGCGAACGATGACTCGCCCTGGATGGAGCGGTAGATTTCGGTAATCAGCATCGGCAATGTGCAAAACGGCCAACTAAGTAAATGGTAATCGGGAAATCTGAAACCCTACAACCTCCTTCCCGAGCCCGATTACCCGATTACAACTTCCCCGATTACAATTTGATCGGGCACCCCAGCCTTCCGCCGCTTTTGGCGGGGCGTGGGGCAGTTGAGAATCACGGGGTTCTGCCTTGACCACTTCCGCCAACCCTCCTCGCGCTGTTGTGCTGCTGAGCGGCGGCATGGATTCCTGTGTCTGCGCGTCGCTGGCGGCTCGTGATTACGACGCTGCCGCTTTACACGTCAGCTACGGCCAGCGCACGGAGGAGCGCGAGCGGCGCGCGTTTCTGGCGATCTGTGATCGTCTGGGTATCAAAGACCGGCTGATCGTACGCAACCCGCTATTCGCCGCGATCGGCGGCTCCGCCCTCACCGATACCAATATTGCAGTTCCCGAAGCCGCCGAACATTTCCCCGGTACGCCGCCAGTCGCCCCTGGGTCCAGCATTCCGGTTACCTACGTTCCATTCCGGAATGCGCATTTTCTGGCGGCAGCGGTGAGCTGGGCGGAGGTGCTGGGTGCGGAGAAGATCCTGATTGGCGCTGTGGAGCAGGATAGCTCTGGCTACCCGGATTGTCGTCCGGCATACTATGACGCCTACAACCAGGCGATCCGCGCCGGCACTAAAGAGGGAAGAATCGAGGTCCTGACCCCTTTGATCGCCATGCGAAAAGCCGAGATTGTGAGGCTTGGCCTTGAATTGGGCGCTCCCTTCGATTTAACGTGGTCCTGCTACGGTCGCGAAGACCGCGCCTGTGGCGTCTGTGAAAGTTGTGTGCTCCGCCTGCGTGCTTTTGAGGCCGCGGGAGCACCGGATCCAATTCCCTATGTTGCGGCCCAGCTTCCTGCCTCCGCACAGAGGTGAACGCGTGCCGCTCTTCGGGGCATTGGCGCATTCCTAAAATCCTGGAAGTGAAGCCGGGAGGCTGAAATGAAGAAATTAACCATCGCTGTCCTTCTCATGTTGGCTTGCGCGCTGCTGGTGCCCGCAGCCTGGAGTCAGACGGCAACTGTGAAAGGCAAGGTCGTCGACGAGAATGGCCAACCTGTGGTCGGCGCAGTGGTGCAGTTCTACAGCAAGGAGACTGGCCGCAAGTTCGAACTGAAAACCGACAAGAAGGGCCAATACTTCACCATCGGGGCGTCGCCGGGCACATACCAGTTAACCGTCACCCACAATGGTCAGACTCTGGCCCAGCTTAGTGGCGTTCCGGTGCGCTATGGGGAAGAGAACACTTTCGATTTCGATCTCGCAAAGGAGCGCGCAGCCCAGCAGCAGGCCATGCCTGAGGCCCAGAAGAAGCAGATCGAAGAAGTTCAGAAGGAAACCAGCAAGGTCAAAGGCCTGAATGACAAGCTGGCCTCAGCTCGGGCCGCCGAGGACGCGGGCCAATTTGACCAGGCCGTCCAGATCCTGACCGAGGCCACGCAGATGGATCCCAATCGCGATCTGCTGTGGTCGAACCTCGCCGAAGCGGAGCGCAAGAAGGCTGCCAAGGCGACGGACCCCGCCGACAGAAAGGCTACCTATCAAAAGGCGGCCGACGATTATCAGAAAGCAATCGCTCTTAGCCCCAAGGCCGACTATTACAACAACCAGGCCGACGCGCTGTTTCGAGCCGGCAATGTTGATGGCTCAATTCAAGCCTACCAGCAGGCAGCCCAGACCAATCCCGCAGGAGCGGCCCAGTACTACTTCAATATGGGTGCGGTCTATACCAATACCGGGAAGGTGGATCAGGCCATTGAGGCGTTTGACAAATCAATTCAGGCTGATCCCAATCGCGCCGACGCCTACTACTGGAAGGGCGTGAATATGATGGGGAAAGCCACCCTCAAGGGCAGCAAGATGGAAGCTCCCCCGGGAACCGCGGAAGCCTTCAACAAATACTTGGAGCTTCAGCCCAACGGCCAGTTTGCGCAGCCTGCAAAAGACATGCTGGCCAGCATGGGCTCCGAGGTCGAAACCAGCTTCGGCAAGCCCAAGGCAGCCAAGAAGACCAAGTAGCAGCAGTTAGCCGTTAGCACTTGGCTCGATGCCCCGGTTGGCACCTGACGGTGCAGAAAGCAACGAACCTGAGGGTGCCCCACTCTAGCCCTCTTTTGGCTAGGGTGGGGTAGTTGCTCTTCGATTCCCCGGTTACAAATTCCAGACGATACAATCAATCCATGCCCGAGCTGACCAAAGCCGTGGCTGCTGACCTCGGCGCACTCTCCTTTGTCGCGGCCCGCCACCAGGTGGAAGAGCACGCGGCCCTCGTCGGGCATCCCGCTGCAACCGAGTTATGCGATTTGTTACAAGCTCGAGGCAGGGTGCTGGCAGAAGAAGTCCGCGCTGATCGCGATCAGCCGCCATTTCCCCGGGCAACTCGCGATGGCTACGCGGTTCGATCCGCTGACCTGGCGCAGGTTCCGGCTCGGCTTCGTGTCATTGGAGAGATTCGCGCAGGAGCATCAACCGACTCGGCGAGCCTTACCCTGCAGGAGGGCGAAGCGGCTGAAATTATGACCGGCGCGCCTGCTCCCCAGGGAGCTGATGCCGTAGTGATGGTGGAATATACACGGCGGAACGGATCCCAGGTGGAAATCGAGCGTTCGGTCGCTTGCGGGGAGAACATCGTTCCCGTGGGGGCGGAAGCGCGGCGCGGAGACTCGCTCCTTAAACCCGGTACGCGGATGACTCCCGCAGCCATCGCAGTCGCAGCTTCGGTGGGCAAGTCGCAACTTCGGGTCTTCCCGAGGCCACGAATCGCAATCCTTGCTACAGGCGACGAGATCGTGGATGTCGCCGCGAATCCCAACGCCAACCAGATTCACAACTCCAACAGCTACTCGCTGGCGGCGCAGGTAGAGGGCTCGGGCGGTATCCCGCTGCTGCTGCCCATTGCAGCCGATGAGCACAGCCTCCTTCGTGAGCAGGTCGAGAAGGGACTCCAGGCCGACCTTCTGCTGCTCACCGGCGGCGTCTCAATGGGCAAGTACGATTTGGTAGAGCAAGTTTTGCGTGAGCTGGGAGCGGAATTCATTTTCACCGGCGCGGAGATTCAGCCGGGACGTCCCGTCGTATTCGGCCGAGTAGCGGCAAAAGCCAAACCTGTAACTTACTTCTTCGGCCTGCCCGGAAACCCGGTTTCCACCATGGTGACCTTCGAGTTGTTTGCGCGGCCCATGATCGATGCTCTCGCCGGCACCCCTCCTGCCAGGCTCCGGTTTTTGAAAGCCAGGCTCAAGGCCGACGTCAAAGTTCGAACCGGCCTGACCCGTTTTCTACCTGCGCTGCTGACCGGCGAATTTGGCGATTGCAAAGTAGAACAGCTACGCTGGCAGGGCTCGGGTGATATCGTGACTACGGCCCGCGGCAATTGCTTTCTGGTCGTGCCGCCCGACCGGGAGATTATTCCCGCGGGCGAGCTGGTATCGGTCATGCTTAGCTCCTGAACTGCAAAGATGCCCAGGAAACTCTCTCACTACGATTCTGCAGGCCGCCCTTCCATGGTCGATGTCTCGGCCAAGCCCGCGTCGCGGCGCGAGGCGGAGGCCAGCGCCTTCGTTGCCATGTCGCCGGATGTGGTCGCGGCCTTGCCGCGCAATCCTAAAGGCGATCCGCTGGAAGTGGCGCGGCTGGCGGGCATCATGGCGGCAAAGCGCACTGCAGAGCTAATCCCGATGTGTCATCCCGTGCCTCTCTCGCACATTGATGTGCATACCCGCCTGTGTGAGAATGGCGTTGCTATTAACTCACGAGTCAGCACGACTTCGGTTACGGGTGTGGAGATGGAAGCTCTGGTAGCAGCCAGCGTTGCCGCTCTCACCGTTTACGACATGTGCAAAGCCTTAGACAAAGGCATCGTGATCCGCGACCTGGCGCTGGAACGCAAGTCAGGCGGCAAGAGCGGCAATTACCAGCGGAAAAAATCTGGCTGACAGGCATCACGCATGGCGGGCAACATCAAAATCCTGCTGGTTGATGACAATCCCATGGTGCTGGGGATGCTGCGCAGCCAGCTCGCCGAGCTCGCCCCGGTAACGGCGGTGCAAAATCCGGCGGACGCGCTGCTCAAGGCTATCGATGAGCCTCCCGACCTGATCATCGCCGATTACCAGATGCCCGGCATGAATGGACGCGACCTGGTGCAGAAGATCAAGAGCCGCCCGGCAACCGCGCATATTCCAGTGATCCTGGTGGCGAGCAAGACGGATATCAGCGAAAAACTGCGTACCATGCAGGACTCGGTAGAAGACTTTCTGGAAAAACCCTTCTTCGTGCGCGAAGCCGTGGCGCGCATCAAGCGCGTGGTGGACAAGATTGCCCTGGAAAAAATGGCGCGCGAGGTGGCGGGCGAGACCGTACTGCGCGGCAGCCTGGCGCAGATGAACGTGATCGATCTGCTGCAATCTCTCGAACTGGGCCGCAAAACCTGCGCCCTGGCATTAACCAACAGCGGCGAGCTGTGCAGCCTGTTCTTCAACGAAGGCCAGATCAGCCACGCGACTTACGGGCCTCTGAAGGGGGACGAGGCCGTCTTCAAAGTCCTCACCTGGACTGTCGGCAACTTCGAAATCGATTTCGCCGGCCAGAGTAGTGAGCAATCCACCACTCGCTCGACACAGGGTCTCCTGATGGAAGGCCTGCGCCTGCTGGATGAAGCCAACCGCGACCAGACCCAGCAAGCCGAAGTCTGATTCCGTCACTCATGCCGCACTCGTCTCTCCACTCATGCCCATGACCGCCGCTGTCATCACTATCAGCGACTCCTCGGCTCGAGGCGAACGCGCCGATCTCTCCGGACCCGCAGTTGCCGCGGCACTGGAAGTTCGCGGATTTCATGTGCTCTCGCGGCAAGTGATTCCCGATGAGCGCCGCCTGATCGAATCCGCCCTGATCGAGAGCAGCGAGTTTGCACAACTGGTGGTGACCACCGGAGGCACCGGACTGGCGGAGCGGGACGTCACTCCCGAAGCTACGCGGGCGGTTTGTGACCGCCTGGTAGAAGGTCTTTCCGAGCGCATGCGCGCCGAGGGATTGAAGAAGACTCCTTTTGCCTCGCTCAGCCGCGCCGTCTGCGGGATTCGTGGCAGGTGCCTGATCGTAAATCTGCCCGGCAGTCCGGCGGGAGCTACTGAGTCTCTGGCCGCAATCATGGACCTGTTGCCGCATGCCCTGGAGTTGTTGCACGGAAAAACAGCGCACGAGTGATTTTAGTTAGGCTACGAGCTTAACGGTGCCCCACTCTCGCCGCTTTTTCGTGAGCCACGAGCTTAGGGTGGGGTAGTCGATCTTCGCTCGCCAAGAAGAGTGGGAACTTCCGCCCTTCGCTTTACAATCGAACCTTGCACAAGCTGAAGCTACTGATCGCGAAATACTCGGCCTGGATCTGGGCTGTATTGAGTCCGCTGGGCGCCTGGGGCGTTTTTGCGATCGCGGCAGTAGATGCCTCGTTGCTGGGCATGCCCTTGGACGCGGTTGTCGGCGGGTACGTCCACTATCACCCTCATAAATTTTGGCTCTATATCTTGATGGCCTCGGCGGGATCCGCTCTCGGAAGCCTGGTAATGTACGCCATTGGACGCGCGGGCGGCGAGGCGCTGCTGCTCCGTAAGATGCGTCCCGAGCGTTACCAGCGCATTCACCGGCAATTCGAAGAGCACGAATTCCTGACGTTGATGTTGCCGGCTATGCTGCCGCCACCCGCTCCCTTCAAGCTGTTTGTGCTGGCGGCTGCAGCCTTCGAAGTCCGCCTGCGAGATTTCCTGCTCGCCATCTTCTTCGGGCGCGTGGTTCGCTTCGCGATTCTCGCCTTCCTGGTACTCGTGTTCGGCCCATACGCAATCCATTTCGTGCGCTCGCTGGTGCGCGAGAACTTGCCGCTGGTCTTAGGCGCAGTGGCGGCTGCTGTCTTGATTGGCTTGGTGATCTGGAGATATCTGCAGCGCCGCAAGAATCGCCAGAGCTCGGCGGTTCCGGCGGAAGAGGTTTGAGGGAAGCAGCAATTCAGCACACATCCAATTGTCATCCCGAGCGACGCGCTCGTTGCTCTTTCCGGCTCTCGTTTTCTGCGAGCCGCGAGCGCGGAGTCGAGGGACCTGCTTTTAGCGTTGCTTTCGCTTAGTGCAGATTCGTCTAGGGCCAGGGAGAACTGCAGATCCCTCGCCCGCCCGCCGCTCGCTTGATGACAAATGTGGATGGGCGGGTGGCGTTCTTACTGAATGCTGAGTGCTGAATGCTTCCTCACGCTGCGGCACTGCGATTACCAGCCTTGGAAGCGTCTGTGCTCCAGCTCTCGAGCAGATGGCCAATACCGAAGAACACCCCGGTGAACACCACATCCCCAATCAACTCGCGGCGGAAAAACGGCAGCCCGGCAGCATAGCAGGCCATGAGTCCGGAAACCGTCTTGGGATACATGTTCCACGCCGCCCAAACAGCGAAGTTGCTGACCACAAAAAACGACACCGCCGTAGCCAGCGCTGCGCCGAGCAGGCGCAACGGATCCAGCTTCTTGCTTAACTGAAATCCCAGCCAGAGAATTCCGGCGTACCAAAGCCAGCTGATAACCTGATCCGCCTTGAAGGGATATCCCCACACGAACCTGTTGAGCAGCAGGTCCGACGCGGCCAGCAGGACCACCGCAATCCAGGCCAGCTTGCGCGGACCGCGGGCTCCGAAATACAGCAACGCCGCGCCCACCGGCGTCAGTGTCCAGGGGTGAGGGATGAAGCGCACGGCAACAGCCAGAATAACGAACAGGAAGGCAAGCATGATCACCTCATCGGCGACATTGATTCTCCGGCGCGGCATCCGCCGGAGTCAAGGGCAAGCAATCAGATGACACTCGCGATTGGTTTCGCTTATTGCTGAGTACTCAGTAGCCATCTCATAAATCGGTTTTGAACGGGCACGGCTTCATCAGGCTGTTGAAAAACTCGTTTCTCGCGAATGGTTTTGAAGGCGACGACGTTCAGGCCGTCTGTAAACTGCAAAAATTGGGCTTTAAGCCCCTGAGGAACGCACAGGCTTGGGCCCGCCGGGGACGGCAACCCTGCTGACACCTCCCCAGGGATTACGTAAATAACCAGTGCAAACTCTTCTCTTTACCTGCAAAATCTACATTCAGGAATATTCAGAACGCCCACAAATCCCCAATTTCCAAGCTCTTACCCTTTGGCAATCCCACTGCTCTACCCAAAATAACCGTCCCAAAACGGCGAATCCCGCTTGCATCTGCTGGAGACTCCTCCGTGGCCCAAAGAAAGCCGAAGCTCCTCTGCATCGACGATGATGCCCAGGGCCTTGTTGTGCGCAAGCACCTGCTTGAGGTCTATGGGTTTGACGTCACCACCTGCACCAGCCCTCGCCAGGGTCTCCGCCTCTTCCAGTTCCGGGACGACGTCGACCTTGCCGTGGTTGACTTCAACATGCCTGATATGGACGGCGCTACCCTCGCCGGCGAAATGAAACGCATTCATCCCGAGGTCCCCGTCGTCGTCCTTTCCGCCCTTCCTTGGCTGCCGGAGCGGACCCCCAAAACCTACGATCTCTTCCTCACCAAGATGGAGTCTGGCCTGGAGATCAGCAAAAAGCTCAACACCCTCCTTCAGTCTCGGCACGGACACGACCGCAAGCGGCGCCGCACTCCCTTCATCCGTAAGACTTCTGCCCTGGCAGGAGTTCTGGCTGGAGTGGTAGTCGAGAGCGCGACCCGCCACCTGCACCTGGGCCGCAGAAAGCCTCAGCGCGCTATGACCTACCACGGCATAGCCAGCTGACTCGAACGGGACTTAGCCCGCGCGGGATCTGCACTTTAAATAACCAAGAACCACGTGGGAACGGACGTCCCCGTCCGTTCAGGTCGAGGCCTAGCCTCGACAATTTAGAGCGCTCGCTGACTGCTGACTACTGACTCCTGCCCCTCACACCTTCGCCGCCATCTTTGCAGCGCCCATCCCAGCCTCCCGCTCCGCGCCCCAGCCGCGTGCCGTCTGATCCAGGTAGAGCAGCACTGCGCAGATCACCGCTCCCACCGCCAGTATCAGCCCCAGGCTTGTCTGCTTCAGCAGCAGCTTGCCCGTGCCCAGCAGCGCGCAATAGATCATGCCGCAACCCAGCACCCAGGCTATGAGATTGCGTCCCAGATCCCGCGTGGGCATCACGTCCGGCATTCGCGCCGCCACCGGTTGCCAGCCGCGTACGTCCGGCCGCACCTTGCGGTAGAAGCGATCCAGCACCTCTTCCTGCTCCGGCCGCGTCAGCAGCGTCACCGCCACCCAGACCACAGTAGCCACAACCGTAGTGGTCAGCGCGGTTTTAGCGAACAGCACCGAGCTTGCTCCCGAGAACGGCGACGCGCGCCCCACCAGCCGCATCCAGAGCCCGCTCCAGTTCAGTACCGCTGTCACTACCAGCGAAGTCGCCATCGCCGAAATCTCGCTCCAGGCGTTGATCCGCCACCAGTACCACCGCAGGATGTACACCGCGCCCGTGCCGGCTCCGATCTGCAGCACAATCTGCCAGCCCGAACCGATCGACGCCAGCTGCAGCGACACCCACGCCGACGCGATCACCAGCAGTACCGTGGCCAGCCGCGACACATTCACATAATGCCCCTCACTCGCATTCTTCTTCAGAAACCGCCTGTAGAAATCCGACACCAGGTACGACGCGCCCCAGTTCAACTGCGTCGCCACCGTGGACATGAAAGCCGCCAGAAATCCCGCGATGGCCACTCCCCGCCAGGCGTGTGGCAGGTGCTGATTGAGCATCAGGATGAACCCGCTCTCCGGCTGCGCCAGGTTGGGGTAAAGCACAATCACGCCCAGCGCCGTGATGATCCACGGCCACGGCCTTAGCGCATAATGCGCCACGTTGAACCACAGCACCGAGAGCAGTCCGTTGCGCTCATCCTTGGCGCTGAAGATTCTCTGCGCGATGTAGCCCCCGCCGCCCGGCTCCGCCCCGGGATACCAGAAGGCCCACCACTGTAAACCGATGTTCACCAGGAACGTGATCACGGGATATGCCCACAGCGGCTCCGCCGTCAGCCCGCGCGAAAACTCCGGCAGCATCTTCAGAGGATTGGCGGCTTGCGGCCCAGCCGCCGCCGACATCGCACTCAGCTTCGCGATCATCACATCCATGCCGCCGATCGCCTTCACCGCATAAAACGCCAGCGCGATCACGATCCCCATCTTCAGGCAGAACTGGAAGAGGTCAGTCCACAGCACCCCCCAGAGTCCGCCCAGCGACACGTACAAGCCGGTAAAGGGAACGATGAACAGCACGGTAATTGCCAGCGCGTTTCGCTCGCTGACTCCCATCGTGGTGCTGACAATGCTCACCATGGCGCGCGTTACCCAGCCCAGGATCAGGCAATTCATCAGCAGCCCGAGGTAGATCGCCCGGAACCCGCGCAAAAATGCCGCCGGCTTTCCCGCGTAGCGGATCTCCGCAAATTCCACATCGGTGATCACTCCGCTGCGCCGCCACAGGCGTGCGAACAGAAAAACCGTCATCATGCCCGACAGCAGCATGCTCCACCACAGCCAGTTCCCGCCGATCCCTTGCCGGTACACCAGGCCGGTGACTACCAGCGGCGTGTCCGCTGCAAACGTCGTCGCCACCATCGACGTGCCCGCCAGCCACCAGGACACATCGCGCCCCGATACGAAATACTCGTCCACGCTCTTACCCGAACGGCCGCGGAAATAAAGCCCCAGCAGCAGCGTGATTCCCAGGTAGGCGGCAATCGCACTCCAGTCCAGCAGGGTGAAATTCATGACGTGGTACTTCCTTCTGTTGGCGGTGCTTGATCCTGATCCGGCGTCCGATCCTGATTAGCCACTCGACCGTGATGGTGCGAATTCTTAACCGGCGTCGCCCTGGTTATTCCCCAGATGCGGCCATATCTTTCCGATTCCCACGTCACCTGTCAATCCGCAGCTACAACTGCCCCCCTGACGAACCACGTGGGAACGGACGTCCTCGTCCGTTCAGATCGAGGCGCAGCCGGACAGCCGCCAAAAGCGCCTGAAGCCGTGCCCCTTCACGATTGTCATCACGAGCGAGCGAACGAGAGCGAGGGATCTGCGGTTTTGAATTACCTGGAACCACACAAGGAAACGAAGGGCATCCACCCGAATCTCTACTCTTCCCTTAATGACTTCGGGTCCGACAAATTCCGCGGCGACTTCCGATTCAGCACCGACACCAGCTTCTGTCCCGAAGCCGGCGTCCCCACCGCGTGCTCCTTAATAATCTGCTTCGCCGTCAGCTTCCGGCCATACAGGTTCTCATTCGCGCCATTGTCCTGACGCAGCGTCGAACCCTCCAAGGAAATCCCGGCAAATAGTCCCCGCGCCCGCGAATAGGACAGGATCTCAGCCCGCATTACGATATCGGTCGCCGCAGTCGCGTCGCGCCCCTTTGGACCCGCTGC
Source organism: Terriglobales bacterium (assembly GCA_035624455.1). Classification (NCBI taxonomy): domain Bacteria; kingdom Pseudomonadati; phylum Acidobacteriota; class Terriglobia; order Terriglobales; species Terriglobales bacterium. The sequence goes on along the minus strand of DASPRM010000095.1, from coordinate 16,073 downwards.
AGCGGCCGCATCCGCTCCCAATTTCACCTTGCTCTTCAAAAGCGAGTTCGCCCCCCGCGGATTCATCACCAGCAGCACGAAATCCGTTTCCTCGCCACCCAGCTGGAACCCGATGTTCGCCCCCTCCAGCGCATACATCGCTGGCGTGCCCCATCCGCCCGTGAAGTTCTGTCCCGACCGGCAGATCATCGCGCCCCGTCCGAAGCTCCCGCCAACCCCAATGGCGAATTTCTTCACTCCCGGTAGCACCACTACGCATTCCGCCCGATTCAGAAGATCCTTAGGGATTCCATCCGGAATGTCGAGAATCTCCGTCAGCACCCGGCCTGACTCCTCCAGCCGGTCTACTTCCCGATGCTTTGCAAAACTCAGTAGCGGACAAATTAATGACGTCAGGACAAGAACAACAGCAGTTCTGCGCATGGCAACCTCTTCTGGGCGTTTCAGGCTGATCGGTTATTGCATATGTTTTCCTGCCCACGGTTGCCACGCCAGATTACCTAAGGCTTCTGACCCACTGACCCACTGACTTCTGCCTTCGCACTTCTGACTTCTAACTTCGTACTTCCTTCTTCCTTCTTCCTTCTTACTTCTTACTTCTCTTTTCTCACCTCTGTCTTCGCGCGCCAGCCTAGCTGGACCGAAACCTTTCGCGCTGCTTCCTTCACCATCTCCGCCAGCCGCGGTACGTGCTCCAGCGGGATCTGGTTCACCGTGCCGCTAACTCCCAAACTGGCCTCCAGACGCCCAGTCTCGTTGAACACCGGCGCGGCCAGGCAGCGCACTCCCAGGCTGTTCTCTTCGTTGTCGATCGAGTAGCCGCGCTCCCGCACTTTCTCCAGATCGCGCAGAAACCGGGACATGGTCGTGAGCGTGTGTTGGGTAATCTTTTTCAACCCGCCCCGCTCTTTCACGATTTCGTGTACCTTCTCCTCCGGCACATACGCCGCCAGCGCCTTGCCCACGCTGGTGGTGTGCACCTCCGCCCGTTTCCCCACCCAGGTATCCATCTTGATGAACCCCGGCGAATCCACCTTCGCCACGTACACCGCCTCCGTCCCATCAAGAATCGCCAGGTGCGCCGTCAGGTTGCTGTGCTCCACCAGTTGCCGCATGAACGGCATGGCCACGCTTCGCACATCCAACTCCGACAGCGCACTCCGCCCCAGGCTTAGCACCTTTACGCCCAGCTTGTACGGCCCCGTATCCTCGCGCCTCAGATACCCGTGCTTCTCCAGCGCTCGCAGCATGTAACTGGCTGTGCTCTTAGGGATGCCCAGCTTGCGGCTGATCTCCGCATTCGTCATGCCTCCGCCTCGCTGCGACACCGCTTCCAGGATCGCCAGTGTTCTCTCCACGGCGGTTGCCGGGTTCTCCTCCTGCTTGCGCGCCCCGCTTTTCATGGCATTCCTCCACTGTTGAATAACTCAACAGTTTAAACTTCAGCGTACACTACAGTGAATTAGTGTTCAACGTATTGAACACACCCCTTGACCCTCGATTTTCCCTGCTCTATCGTCGCTTTTCATCAGGCTGAATGGATGTTCAGCATATTGAACACCGTTACGGACCTGATGGGCCCCGGGAAGCTTATCGGTGGTTACGAGTTCCGGCTTCTACTCGACCCGATCAGCACAATGACGACGAGAGGAGATCTTTTTTCCATGCCCACCAACGGACACGCTCCCGAATTCACTCAACCATGGACTACCGACTCGCGCTGGAAAGGAATCGAGCGCCCTTATACGGCCGACGAAGTTCAGCGCCTGCGCGGCTCCCTGCACATCGAACACACCCTCGCCCGGCTGGGCGCCGAGCGCCTGTGGGAGCTGCTCCACTCCCAGCCGTATATCGCCGCTCTTGGCGCGCTCACCGGCAATCAGGCCATTCAGATGGTTAGCGCCGGACTACAGGCCATCTACGTCAGCGGCTGGCAGGTTGCAGCCGACGCCAACCTCTCCGGCCAGATGTATCCCGACCAGAGCCTGTATCCCGCGGACAGCGTCCCCGCCCTCGTACGCCGCATCAACAGCGCCTTCCAGCGTGCCGACCAGATCCATCACGCCGAAGGCAAGAACGGAACCTACTGGTTTGCTCCTCTGATCGCCGACGCCGAGGCCGGCTTTGGTGGCAACCTCAACGCCTTCGAATTAATGAAGGCCATGATCGAGGCCGGTGCCGCCTGCGTTCACTTCGAAGACCAGCTCTCTTCGGTGAAGAAGTGCGGCCACCTCGGAGGCAAGGTGCTGGTCCCGACTTCGGAAGCGATTCAGAAGCTCGTCGCCGCTCGTCTTGCTGCCGACGTTATGGGAGTCCCCACGCTCATCTTGGCTCGCACCGATGCCCACAGCGCCCGCCTGCTCACCACCGACATCGATCCCATCGACCGCCAGTTCATCACCGGTGAGCGCACCGTTGAGGGCTTTTTCCGTCTGCACGACGACGGTCTGCAATGCGCCATCGCCCGCGGTCTCGCTTACGCGCCCTACGCCGACCTGGTCTGGTGCGAAACCTCCGAGCCCGATCTTGAGGAAGCCCGGGAATTCGCCGAAGCGATTCACGCCCGTTTCCCCGGCAAGCTGCTGGCGTACAACTGCTCGCCGTCGTTCAACTGGAAGAAGAAGCTCGACGACGCCACCATCGCCCGTTTCCAGCGCGAACTCGGCGAAATGGGATACAAATTCCAGTTTGTGACGCTCGCCGGATTCCACGCGCTCAACCTCAGCATGTTCGAGCTGGCTCGCGCCTACCGCCAGACCGGTATGACTGCCTACTCCCGTCTGCAGGAAAAGGAATTCAGCCGCGAGTACAGCCACGGATACGCAGCTGTGAAACACCAGCACTTTGTCGGCACCGGCTACTTCGACATGGTGGCGAATGCCATTACCGCCGGCGCCTCTTCCACTACCGCCCTGCATGGCTCGACCGAAGAGGCGCAGTTTGCCGAGGTCAAGAAGCCTCCGCTGCACATCCCCATTGGCGAAGACTCGGCCTGCCGCCCAATCCTGGGCGAATGTCCGCTGATTGCGCCTCCCGATGCTCCTCGCAGCGAAATCGATCCTCCCGGCGCCGACTGAACAACCGACGAACCCTGAGCTGCCCCACTCTAGCCTGCTTTTGGCTACGGTGGGGTAGTTCACGAACCACCCGGGAACGAACCACGTGGAAGGAACCACGTGGGAACGGACGTCCTCGTCCGTTCAGGTCGAGGCGCGGCCTCGACTCATTTGCCCCTCGATGATTCAAACATCGCCTCGCAATCTCCCCGTCGTTTCCACTCTCGCCCCACCTCCGGCCATACACCCTGCACCGGCTTCCACCTCAGCACCTCTCTGGCCTTTTGATTGGAACAGCGAAACGATGACGGCCTTGGCTTGCTCAAATCCACCCGCGGCCGCGGTCCTCCCACTAACTCCGCTAAATGCTCGATGTACTCCCGATACCGGATCGGCTCATCGCAGATATTGAACGTCGAACCTGCCGGCGCGCGCTCCAGCGCCATCACATATGCGGCCGCTGCATCCTCGACGTGCACCGGTGAAATCCAGTTCGCCCCATCACCGGCAATTATTTTTTTTCCCTCTCGCAACTGCTCAATCTGCCGCTCCTGACCCGTGCCCGGACCAACGAAATATCCTTCCCGCAGCACCACCCATCGCACCTCTCTCTGCTGATGCCGGAACAGCCGCATCATCGACTCCACGATCGCTACCGCCTGGCAGACGTGCGCGCGTTCGGGAGTTTTGTCCAGCGGAGCCGATTCATCCAGCCAGGCCTCACCTCCGTCGCGATACCCCATCACCACGCTCTGCGCCAGGAAACAATTCACTCCTGCTTCCAGCGCGGCTCGCTGCAGCCGCCCAGTCCCACGTGTGCGAATCTGCGTATTCCGATCCCATGCCCCCGAGGCCTTTGCATCCTCAGGTATCGCCGTCGCCGCGTGGATCACCGCATCGCAGCCCTCCAGCAGCGACACCATCCGCGCCTCAACTCCCGACTCCAACAGATCACATCGAACCGTCTCCAGCCGCGAACCTGCCTCCCATCCTGGCATCGCTTTCCAGAGCCGTTCTGCCTTCTCAACATCACGCACCAGACATCGCACCGCGTGTCCCGCCGCCAGCAGTTGCGGGACCAGCGCTCGCCCCAGCACCCCCGTCGCTCCCGCCAGCGCAACCTTCACGGCTGAGACGCTCCCGTGCCAGTCGCCGGAGTCGGCAACATCAACTCGCGCTCAAACTGAGCCAGAATGCGGTGAAACAGATGCACCCGCGCCTCTGCTCCCGCGATGGAATGTGTCTTGTTGGGATAAACCTGCAGATCGTACGCCACGCCGGCTTTGACAAACGCCTGGATCATCTGCACGCTGTTTTGAAAATGCACGTTATCGTCGCTGGTCCCGTGGACCAGCAGCAGATGTCCCTTGAGATTGGCGGCGCCGGTTGTCGGCGAGCTGGCCTTGTAGCCTGCTTCGTTCTCACCCGGCACACCCATGTAGCGCTCGGTATAAATCGAATCGTACAACTTCCAGTCGGTAACCGGCGCTACTGCCACCCCTGCCTTGAAGCGGTCAGAATGCGTCATAGCGTACAGCGTCATGTACCCACCGTAGCTCCAGCCCCAAAATCCTACCCGGCTGGAATCGAGTTGTGGATATCGCTGCAACACTTGATCCAGAGCTGCCAGTTGATCTTGCAATTCCACTTTGCCGAACTCCGACCGCAATGCCGCGGCAAACTCTCTGCCGCGTGCTGACATGCCGCGATTGTCTACGCATAAAACGGCAAATCCTCCCTGCGCCATAACCTGGTCGAAGAGCGCCGTGGCGCCGGCCCAATCGTCATCTACCCGCTGCACCCCCGGCCCACCGTAAGGGTTGAGAATCAGCGGAACCTTCCCCGAGCTCTGCCGAGGCAATAGCAATTCGCCATAAAGCCTCGTCTTTCCATCCGCCGCCTTGAATTCCAGAAACTCAGGCGTAACCACTGAATATTGCTCCAGGCTGCGCGATTCCCAGAACCCCTGGCAGGAATCAGCGGCTTCTGGCCCCGCTGCCGTACGGCACAATGCAAACCGCGGCGGCGTCATCAACGCTGTGAAGCGGTCGATGTATTGGCCGCCATCATCGGAGAACAGCGTCTGGTGCGTGCCCTTTTCCTGCGTGATCCGCCGAAAATCGCTGCCATCCAGCTTGACCGAATACAGCTGCCGCTGCTTGGCATCCTCGGCATTGGCCGTAAAAAACACCAAGCCTGCCGCCTCATCCACGTGATTCACTTTGAACACTTCAAACTCGCCACGCGTGAGCTGCGCTACCTGCTTCGCCTCGCCCCCCAGCGGATTCTGCTGATCGAACCCATACAGATACAGTTGCTCATGCCCATCTCGCCAGCTCTTCCATAGAAACCGGTCCCCCGACTTGAGCACGTGAAAGTCGTCGTTCACCTCGATCCATGTCGGGCTGGTCTCGCTGAGCACCTGACGCGTGTGCCCATTGCTCGCGTCGGCAAAATACAGCTCGATCCGGTTCTGCAGCCGATTGAGCACCTCGAAATACAGCACCCCTTCGCGCACCCACCCAAATCTTGGTATATAGAGGTTCTTATATTCCTCGCCGAAATCGATCCAGCGCACCTTGCCGCCATTCCCATTCACCACTCCCAGTCGTACTTCGGGATTGGGGTCGCCCGCCTTGGGATACTTCTGCTCCTCCACGCGCGGATGCAGCGGGAGCCAGTCCGTGATCGGATACGTGGGGACCGGCTTTTCATTCATCTGCAGAAATACGATCTGCCTGCTCTCTGGCGACCAGAAGTAGTTGCTGCGCACGTCCAGTTCTTCCGCATACACCCAGTCCACTTCTCCATTCAGGGTGTCGTCACTATCCGAGTGAGTAAGCTGCCGCTCGCCACCATCAGGCAGCGCGCGTGTCCAAACGTCATGTTTGCGGACATAAGAAACATAGCGGCCATCAGGCGAAAACTTGGGATCGCTACTGGGATCGGGCGAAGAGGTCAATTGCACGCCCGTGCCGCTCTCCAGGCCGTAATACCAGAGCTGCCCATGCGAGTCGAAGAGCAGATGCTTGGAGTCTGGCGCCCAGTGATAGGCCGCCACCGCATATCGCGTGGCCCACTCCTTCTGCCGCTCATCGGCGATTTTGGTTGCCGGCGGCGCCAGCGAAGCAAGTTTGGTTTCTCCCACCAGCACTGCTTTCTGCCCATTCGCCGCGTCCACGTACCACAATTCGCCATGTTCGCCGGAAGCATCCCTTTGCACGAACGAGATCTTCTTGCCATCCGGACTCCATTCCAGCGTCTCCGGAGTTCGTCCCGTGATCCCTCCTTCCGCGAAGATGGCTTCAATTGTGAGTTCGGTCGCGGGACTCTGTGCCCAGGCTTCTTGGCCGGGGACTGCGCATGAGATCAGGCACAACAGGCCTAGCAGAACCAGCGGAGGTTTCATTCAGGCTCCTAGACTTCAGCAAGGGTGAGGGGAAACATAAGAGTCTACACTGCCATATGGCGCGACACTCGGTGACCTGGACACTCCTGTCCGCGTGTTATCAACAAGAAGGTGTGGCTTGGACACGCGTGTGGCCCGGACACTCGTGTCTGCAGCCTTCGACAGCCTCTGACACCGCCTCCTGCTTCCTCCCAGCCCGCCCGAAGTCCACACGACCCGAAGCATCACATTGATCCCAAATCACTTACATGTTGCATGTTCCTGCTGCCCAACCCGAAGCGTTCACCATGCGTGTTACAATCTCCGCACCTGGCCCTCCATGAATTCTGACCTGCAGAATCTGATTGAACTGCAAAAAGTTGACCGGGAAATCGCGCGCCTCACCGCCGAGATTGCCTCGTTGCCTAAGCGCGTAGCGGCCATCGAAGAGAAACTGCGATCCTCTCGCGAGCGCATGGAGGCTGCTAAAGGAGTTCTCAAGGCCGACGAGCAAGCCCGCCGCAAATACGAAGGCGAAATTCAATCTCTCCAGCAGAAAATTTCCAAGTATCGCGAGCAGCAGCTCGCCGTGAAGACCAACCAGGAATATAAAGCTCTGACCCACGAAGTCGAGTTTTCCGAGCAGCAGATTCGCAACTTCGAAGACAAAATCCTGGAAATCATGCTCGATGCCGAAGACAAAGAGCGCATCGTCAAGCAGACCGAAGGCGAGTTGCGCACCCACACCGCGGCCATCGAAAAGGAAAAAACCGAAGCCCGCGCCCGCACCGCAGAAGACGAAAAGCTGCTGGCCGATTTTAAAGCGCAACGGGAGAGCCTGCGTTCGGCTACCGACTCCGATGCTCTGCGCCACTACGATCGCGTTCTCAAACTCCGCGGTAGTGCCATCGCCGAAGCCATCAATCATCGCTGCTCTGCATGCCAGGTGATGTTGCGGCCCCAGATCTACAACGACGTGCAGAGCAATCAACACTTGCTAACTTGTGATTCCTGTAATCGCATCCTCTTTTATGACCCCTCGCACGAGCCGGAAGCGGTGAGTGAGCAGGGTGCAGTAGCAGAAAAGCCGGTCAGCAACAATCTTCCCGCTCACTAGCTTCGGGGAGGTGGATCATGCGCGCATCTCTGTTTACCCTTACCCTCATCGCCTGCTCCGTCTTCTCCTGGGCCCAACGTGGCGCGCCCCCCAATGTGAGCCGGCCCGCGGAAGTCCGCATTCAGGTCGTCACTGCCAATGATCGTTCCATCGAAAATGCAGTGCAGGTTGAGTTGACCTCTGTCGATGGCGTCCCCATTGATACCGCCAGCACCGGCGGCGAGGGCTTCGCGCTGTTCCATGGTATGAATCCCGGCTCCTACCGCGTGCGGGTCAGCGGCACCGCGATCGAGACCACGACTTCAGATGTCTTCGCGATCATGCCGGGCGAAGGCATGCATCGCGAAGTGGTCCATGTGAATCTTAGAGCTCCGCGGGGTGATCAAAGGGCGCAGGCCAGTCCAACTTCTGGCGGCCCGACCATCTCTGCGGCCGAGTTGAATGTCCCTCCCAAAGCCAGGAACGAAATGGATAAGGGGATGGAGGCCTTCACTAAAGGGGATCTCAACAAAGCGGTTGAGCGCTTCCAAAAAGCTGTCGCCATTTACCCGCAATATTCGCAAGCTTATTACAACCTCGGCGTTACCCTGATGAAGATGGGCGACCCTATCCAGGCGAAAGACGCCTTTCAGAAATCGGTCAGCGTAAATGACCATTTTGCTCCCGGCTATATCAATCTGGCGCGCCTGGCGGTTGCCGACAAGAATTTTCCCGACGCCACGGTGTTGCTCAACAAAGCGCTGGCTATCGCTCCCAACAATCTGGAAGCGTTGTCGTTGTTGGCTAGTGTGCAACTCATGAACCAGGATCTGGATCAAGCCCTCGCTACCGCCCGCAAGGCCCACAGCATCCCGCATCAGGGATATGCCGATGTCCACCTGGTGGCGGCCGACGTGCTCGTGCTTCAGCATCATGAACCGGAAGCGATCGCCGAGTATGAGACTTACCTGCAGGAGTATCCAGACAGCCCGCGCGCTTCCCAGGTGAGGCAAGCTCTGGCGAAAATGCAGGCCCAGGCTCAATAGCCGATCTTGCAGCCGCCCCGCGGGGCGTACCGCAAGCGATAAACGGAACTTCGAACCAAGGCAGCCACTGCGTTGGAGGCACCATGCGACGGCACCTGTTCCTGCTTTCACTTCTGCTCTTAGCCGCTCCTCTGTTCGGCCAGCGCGGTCGGCCCGGATCGCAAGCTGGATCCGACCTGGTCATCCGCATTTCCTCTCAAACTGACAGGCAAGTTTCCGAAGAGCATCTTCGGGTCCAGCTCCTCAATGCCGGCGGCGTACCGATGTCGGAGACCTTCTCCGCTTTTGACGGCACCGCCACCTTTCACGATGTCGGCTCGGGGAATTACAAGATCCGCATCTCGGGCAATTCTATCGACACCGTGACCACAGACCTGTTTAACATTCAAACCGGCGAGGGCGAACACACCGAATATGTGCACGTCGCGGTCAAGACACCGGCAGCCGCCGCCGAGGCTGCGCCCGCTCCCCATCAGCAACCTATCGTCTCCCTGTCTGATCTCAACGCTCCGCCTGCCGCCAAGTCCGAGCTGGATAAGGGTAACGATGCTTTTGCAAAGGAAGATCTGAAGACTGCGTCCATCCGATTTCAGAAGGCGATCGAGATTTATCCCCAGTATGCCCGCGCTTACAACAACCTCGGCGTTGTCGCGATGAAGCAGGCGCAGAAAGACCAGGCCAAATCGAATTTTGAGAAATCCATCAGCCTCGACGAACGCTTCGTGCCGGGATATATCAATCTGGCTCGTCTCGCACTCAACGACCAGAACTCAAGCGACGCTACTGCCCAGCTTAACAAAGCTCTCGCTGTCGATCCCAGCAACGTGGAAGCCCTGGCTTTGTTGGCGCGTGCGCTTTATATGGGCAAAAACTATGATGAGGCCTTGGCGACCGCGCGACGAGTGCACCTCATGCCTCACGAACGCTATTCCGAAGTGCACTTGATTGCCGGCAATATACTCATGGCCCAGCGTGAGCCGAAAGAAGCGGCAGTGGAGTTTGAAATATACCTGAAAGAAAGCCCCGACAGTCCACGCGCCCCCGCAGTGCGGCAACTATTGGCCAAGCTGCAGGCACAAGCGCAGTAGCGGCCGAAATTCCGATCGTAACCGTGAGCCAGCGCGCGGCCTCCCGGCTGCGCCAGGGTCACGTCTGGGTGTACCGCTCCGACCTGCCCTCCCGGCTTGAATTTCCTCCCGGCTCGCTTGTCGAGGTAGCGGACCCGACTGGCAACGTCATCGGCTCCGCCTTCTACAGCAGTTCCTCTCAGATTGCCTTACGCATGATCTGGACTGGATCCCGGCCGCACCCGGATGTCCCGACTTTAGTCAAGGAGCGCGTCAAAGCGGCAGTGCGCCTGCGCCGCCGGCTTGTCGAGAACTCCGATGCTTACCGGCTGATCTACGGCGAGGCCGATCAACTGCCCGGAATCATTGCCGACCGCTACAACGATATTCTCGCCCTGCAATTCCTCACCCAGGCAACAGATCGTGACACGATACAAGAAGCGCTGATCGCCACTCTGCTCGACGAACTCAAACCCGCTGCCATTCTCGAGCGTGTGGACGATCGCATCCGTGAGCTCGAACAATTGCCTCCGCGACAGACCGGCCTGCTTCTCGGCGACAAAACCTCGACCATCATCCGCATGAACGGTGTCCAGTTTCATTACGACGGCATGCAGGGTCAGAAAACCGGCGCCTTCCTCGACCAGCGCGAGAACTACGCTGCCGCCGCGCAGTACGCTTTCGGCGACGCCCTGGACGTGTTCACCCATCAGGGCGGATTTGCGCTCCACCTTGCGTCGCACTGCGCCAGAGTCACTGCGGTGGACAGCTCCCGCCCCGCCCTGGAGGCCGCCGAACGCAACGAGCAGTTGAACCGCTCAAAAAATGATCGCCCGGAGATCGAGTGGATCGAAGCCAACGCCTTCGACCTCCTCAAGGATTACGCCGCCGCCCGCACACCATACGACACCATCATTCTGGATCCGCCAGCGTTCGCCAAGACGCGACGTGACCTGCCCAATGCTCTGCGCGGCTATAAGGAATTGAATCTTCGCGCCATGAAGATGCTGCGCCCGGGAGGAATTCTGCTCACCTGCACCTGTTCTCACCACGTGGGAGAGTACGACTTCGTGGAAATGCTGCGCTCAGCCGCAGCCGACGCTCGCCGCTCTCCCCGCGTCCTGGAAAAACGCAACCAGGCCCGGGATCACCCGATCCTGTTGCAGGTTCCCGAAACCAACTATCTGAAGTGTCTGATCCTTCAATTTGCAAGCTAACCCGGGTCAGAGGACGGTGTCATCATCCTGCTCGACTCGCCTTATCATCCCTGCCGCGCCGCCCGCTTCTTTGCCGGCCCCGGATTCCGCTCCCATATGATTCGCAGTCCCTCGAGTGTGAGCAGATCGTCCACATGTTTGATGAAACGCGAATGGTCTCCGATCAGGGGAGCCAGTCCCCCGGTGGCCACCACCTTGGTTTCCGGTCCCAGTTCCGCCAGCACGCGCTCCAGGATTCCGTCCACCAGGCCGAGATAGCCATAGAACAACCCCGACTGCATGGCGCTGACCGTGTTGGTGCCGATTATGCGGTTGGGCCGCCGGATGTCCACCCGCGGCAAGCGCGCCGTGTGCTCGAATAGCGCCTCCGCCGAGATGCCAATCCCCGGAGCGATTATGCCGCCCAGGTATTCTCCCTTTGCCGAGACCGCGTCGAAGGTCGTCGCCGTGCCGAAATCCACTGCCACGCACGGACCGCCGAACTTCTCGTACGCAGCCACGCTGTTGACCACGCGATCGGCGCCCACCTCCTGCGGGTTGTCCATCAGCAGCGGCATGCCGGTCTTCACTCCCGGCTCTACGAATAGCGGCTGCACGTGAAAGTACTTCTCGCAAACCTCATGCAATGTAGAGTTGAGTGGCGGAACCACCGAGGAGATCACGATCCCGCGCAGCGGTCCCACATCCAGCCCCGCCGTGGCGAACAGATTGCGGAACAGCACCCCGTACTCGTCGACCGTCTGCGTTTTCAGCGTGCCCACGCGCCAGTGCGCCACAATGCGGTCGTAACGTCCGCCCTGCTCGGATTGGTCAAAAACTCCGAGCACCGTGTTGGTGTTGCCGACATCCAGGACAAGAAGCATGAGAAATCAATTACCGGGAATCGCGCGTACTCCACCCGACAAAACCGTGCGCGTGCCACCTGGCGTCTCCACGCGTAGAAAACCGCGATCGTCGAGTCCGGCGGTTACACCTTCGTAGCCGCCATTCTCCTCTACATACACGCGCTTCCCGCGTGCATAGCTGGAATGTTGCTCGAAGCGCCGCAAAATCGAATCGCGTACCGCCCCTCGATCACTCTGAATCAGCCTGCTGTATTCCCGGTGCAGCGATTTTAGCAAAGCCGCTGTAAGCTCCACCCGCGACCAGCTTCGCCCAGTCTCGATTCGCAACGACGTCGCGATATCCTGCAACTCTGATGGAAACTGCTGCTGGTTGACGTTGATCCCGATTCCAACTACGGCATACTGCACACGGGTGACCTCGGCGTTCAGCTCGATCAGGATGCCGCAAAACTTCTTGCCGCCCAGCAGTAGATCGTTCGGCCAGCGCAGGTCCGCTCTCACCTTCGCCACTTCCTCCACTGCGGCTGCCACCGCCAGACCTAAAGCTAGGGAGAGCGCCAGGACGTCTGCCGGAGCCAGCGCTGGACGCAGAATCGCGGAAAGATAAATTCCACTCGATGGCGGCGATTCCCACGAGTGGCCGCTGCGTCCCCGGCCCATCGTCTGATGTTCGGCCACAAATGCAGTTCCCTCGGGTGCGCCTTCCCCCGCCGCGCGCATTGCCGCGACATTAGTCGACCCGATCCGGTACACATGCAGCAGATGATCAGCAAAAATCGTACCCCGCACCATCGGCGCCAGAATCTCAGGCAGTGGCAGATCGGGAACCTTCTTCAATTGATAACCGGCTGCCGGATGCCCCTCGATTTCCACTCCCAGCATGCGCAGCTGCTGGATCAACCGCCACACTTCCGAGCGGCTGGTTCCGATCTCCTGCGCCAGCTTGGTTCCGCTGATCACAAGCGTGGGGTAGCCGCTCAATACCGTGATGATCTTTCCCAGGCGGCAGTCGGTGAGTGGCGAATCGCTCTCCCCAGACCCGAGTTGTGGTATGCCTCGTTTCGCAGATGGATTGCGGGAACTGCGGCGCTTTGTCGCTGACTTGGTGATTTGCCGATTATCGACATTCCCCGCCCATTCGCGCAATCTGGTAGTGCGTTAGTTTGCAACTTACACTTTCCACCTCACGCGTTGCCCTCCGATTCCGCAATATGGCAATTCATCACCCTTATTGCTCCCTCTCGCACCCAATTGTGATAAAACTCCGTCTATTCTGAGAGCTTCCTCATGAAACCCAGCTTGTTCGGCACGATAATCCTTCTCGCGTTGAGCGTGCCTGCTCTCGCATTCCAGGCGGGAACCCAGGCGTCATCTGCGCCGCCCTGTTCCGGCACCGAGTGGCGGCAATTCGACTTCTGGATCGGAGAATGGAATCTCACCTGGCCTTCCCCTGACGGCAAGGGCGCCGAAAATGGCACCAACACCATCACTCGCGTGCTTGGAGACTGTGTAATCCTGGAGAATTTCACAGGCGGCGGTTCCAATCCAATGCGGGGAATGAGCTTCTCCACTTTCAGTCCCAAACAACAGAAGTGGCAGCAGATCTGGGTCGACGATCAGGGCAGCTACCTCGATTTTGTTGGCGAAATGAAGGGCAGCAAGATGATCCTGAGCCGCCAGACCACCGGCAAGAACGGCGAAAAAATTCTGCAGCGCATGGTCTGGACCAACATTACCCCCAACTCACTCGACTGGAGCTGGGAAATGTCGTCGGATCGGGGAAAGAACTGGAAAGTCCTGTGGCCGATCCACTACCAGCGAAAATAATCCGCTCAACCTTCGCTTTGACGGAGGTTCCCCCCCGCTACACCGGCTGCACCCGCAGATTCATGTCCACCGCCTGCGGAGAGTGGGTCAGAGCACCCACAGAAATGAAGTCGATTCCGGTCTCGGCGTAGGCGCGAACATTTTCCAGCGTGATCCCACCCGAGCACTCCAGCGGCAAACGCCGGGAATGATGCGAGACCCGGTCCACCGCCAACCGCACCTCCTCCGGCGGCATGTTGTCGAGCAGGATAGCCTCGGCGCCGTGCTGCAATGCCTGCTCCAGCTCCGACAAATTCCTTACCTCAATCTCGATCACCTGGACCCCTCGCCGATTACGTCGCGCCCGCTCCAGCGCCGGCACAATGCCGCCCGCCAGCGCAATGTGATTGTTCTTGATCAGGATCCCATCCGAAAGATCCAGACGGTGATTCTGCCCGCCTCCGCAGCGCACCGCATACTTATCCAGCACTCGCAGCCCCATTACCGTCTTGCGCGTATCCAGGATCTTGGCTTTCGTCCCGCTGACCGCGTCCACAAAATGACGCGTCATGCTAGCGATGCCGCTCAACCGCTGCAGCAGATTCAGAATCACGCGCTCGCAGGAGAGAATCACGCGCGCATTGTGGCGAATGGTAGCTACTACCTGCCCTTTGTGCAGACGCACCCCGTCGAAGACCTCCGGATGGCTGATGACCTCCGCATGCCCCACTACGTTGTGATCGAGATTGGCGTAGACATCAAGAATGCGCGAGACCGCGCCCAGGCCCGCCAGCACGCAATCCTGCCGGACCATGATCCGCCCTAGCCCCAACTGCTGCGGCTCGATGGAGACGGCAGTGGTCGCATCCTGCGTCGCCTTGTCCTCCAGCAACGCATTCTCCAGAATCGCCGTGATGCGCCGGCTCGTCCAATCCATACAAATTCGTGCAGCACAGGGAATCCTGCCTGTCCAGTTGCGACAACTCCCACTACTCACGTGGGAACGGACGTCCTCGTCCGTTCAGGGCGAGCGTTGCTCGCCAGCTACTTCTTCAACAAAACCCTTTGGGTGGCCCACCCTTTCGCCCGTTTTTGGCGAAGGGTGGGAAACAAGCTGGGTGCCCCACCCTGAGCGAAGGGTGGGATTCAGTTATGCCGCAGAGCCCTCCTTACCCAATTCACGCAGAGCTGATCTTATTTTCTCCCTCAGCACCCTCAACTCCTCCGCCCTGCTCCTCAGCCCTTCGATCACCTTCGCCGGAGCCTTCGCCAGGAACGCCTCATTCGCAAGCTGCCGCTCCGCGTTGGCCAGCTCCTTTTCTGTCTTCTCCAACTCCTTGCTCAGACGATCCCGCTCAGCCGCAACATCAATCTTCTTCTCGTACACCACCCTGACGTCAAACCGCGCCGTGCTCCGCGCCCCCGCCTGTTTGGCCAGCGAATGATCGACAAAGCGAATTCCTTCGACGCCAGCAAGGCGTTCGACTGCTCCGGTATTTGCCTCCACCAGCGCGCGAACCTCCGCGCCCGCATGCACCTCGATGGGAATCTTTGTCTTCTGCTCGATCTTAAGCTCGGCCCGCAGATTGCGCACACTCACGATCAGGTCCTGCAGGATCGCCATTTCCGTCTCGGCGGCTTCATCCATCTGCGCCGCATCCGCCTCCGGATACGCCGCCAGCGCAATCGACTTCACCGACGGCTTGCCACCATACAGCGCATGCCAGATTTCCTCTGTAATAAACGGCATGAACGGCGCCAGCAGCCGCAGCGCGCTCTCCAGCACAACAATAAAGTTGCTGCATGCCTGGCACGCCGTCGCCTGATCTTCAGAGTTCAGCCGCGGCTTGATCAGTTCCAGATACCAGTCGCAGAACTCGCCCCAGAAAAAGCTGTAGATCCCGTTCGCGGCCTCGTGGAATCGGTACGCCGCCAGCGCGTCGTTCATCTCTCCCGCCACGCGGTTCAGCCGTGACAAAATCCAGCGATCTTCCAGCGTGTTGGCGGGGAAACTCGCAAGCCCGCCCTCCGCCGCGGATGTGCTCCACCCCACAATCCCCAGCTTGTCCATGTTCATGAACATGAACCGCGCCGCGTTCCAGATCTTGTTGGCAAATGCGCGATAGCCCTCGGTGCGGTCGGGGTTGAACGCAATATCCGTTCCCGGCGAAGCCATCGCCGCCAGCGTGAAGCGCGTTGCGTCCGTTCCGTATTTCTCGATCACGTGGATGGGATCGAGCACGTTCCCCTTGGTCTTCGACATCTTCTGCCGCTCGGCGTCCCGCACCAGCGCGTGGATATAAACCTCGCGGAACGGCGCCGATTCACGCAGCTCGAGATCTTCCTCGCTCAGCCCCTCTCCATCCCGCGGCAGCTCGACCGGCCGATGCGGCGGCATCATGAAGTGGCACCCCATCATGATCATGCGCGCCACCCAGAAGAACAGAATGTCGAATCCCGTGATCAGCAACGACGTCGGGTAAAAGACCTCCAGGTCGCGCGTCGCCTTCGGCCATCCCAGCGTGGTGAAGGGCAGCAGCGCCGACGAAAAC
>DASPRM010000094.1 GCA_035624455.1 Terriglobales bacterium | reverse complement strand
CCCCCTCCCGGTTAGCACCGCACGCCGCTCACCCGCGGGCCAGGTTCGCTTTGGCAGGAGAGGATTATGGCTACTCAGTCCCGTAAGGATGCGGCAATCGAATTCTTGACGCTCGTTGCCTCAGGCAAGGTGCGCGAGGCGTATCAGCGCCATGTTGGTCCGGGATTTCGGCACCACAACCCCTTCTTTCGTGGTGACGCCGCGTCGCTGATGGAGGCGATGGAACAAAACGCCACCAAGAACCCCCATAAGATCTTTGAGGTACAACGCGCCCTACAGGATGAGAAGGAAGTTGCAGTCTTCTCACGGGTACGCCAGAAGCCCGGTGACCTCGGGGCCGCTGCCGTTCATATCTTCCGATTCGACGGCGATCGCATCGTGGAGTTATGGGATATTGGCCAGGCTATTCCGGAGGACTCTGTCAATGAAAATGGCATGTTCTGAGCGTGGCTGATGCTAACTCTTCGCTGCAGCCGACGTGCAATGGCTTTCCTCCGTTTCCTGCGGCTGAGCTCAAAGGTTTCGCGTTTGGAGGGCTCACCCCATGAATGAATCCGCGATTCATGAAGTCATGAGTGCGGCCCGGGGCTGCGCTATGATCATGTTGGAGACGGCCAACTACATCCAAGCTGAGCTACCCAATGTTCAAATTAATGAAGCGCTTCAGTCGCAGGCGGAAGAAGTTTGTAATGCGCTCATCGGCACAAAACATGACGTCATCTCGCAACTATTTGAAATAGATGATCTCCTAAGACCAACGGGAGCATCATCACCTGAGATTGCCTCTCGATTGGATCGCATCATCCGGCGGCTCTGTGAGGGTGTATCACGTACGCATGAATTGGTAATGGCCCTCGACTCGGCGAAGAAGCAGAATCCGGCCTGCGCACTGGCTTATGTGCTAGTCGCAGAGTCGGCTACGAGC
Organism: Terriglobales bacterium; assembly: GCA_035624455.1. NCBI lineage: Bacteria > Pseudomonadati > Acidobacteriota > Terriglobia > Terriglobales > Terriglobales bacterium. The sequence continues at coordinate 1,842 of DASPRM010000094.1, read as the reverse complement.
ATTATCAATGCCTTTAACCGAACGAAGGCGGCAGCGGATTTCTTGGAAAGTGAGAAGAATGAAACTCGAAACGTCTAACCCACGGCTGGAACAGGTATACTTTAGGCCCGCAGCTCAGCCGTGACCCCGGCCATTTCCATAAGGTGTGATGAGATGATAATCGAAGACCGTTACAGAGAAAGATACAAATCAGGGGACACTCCTTGGGACGTCGGCCAGCCGGATTTCAATCTCATCGAAGTTGCGACCCAAAGACCTATTCTGAGCTGCAAAGTCCTCGATATCGGCTGTGGAACCGGAGACAATTCCATATGGCTTGCCCAGAAGGGCTTTCAGGTTATTGGTATTGATACTTCGGAAATTGCTCTGGAGCAGGCAAAAGGAAAAGCTTCTAAAGCCAACGTTGAATGCGATTTCAGGCTTGTTGATTTTCTCAGTAACAAAATTGAAGGCGCTCCTTTTGGTTTTGTATTTGACAGGGGCTGTTTTCATTCATTCAGTTCTGAAAATGATCGAAGAAGGTTTGCCCAAAATGTCGCTACTCATTTGGAAAAAGCTGGCCTGTGGCTAACAATCGCTGGCAATGCTGATGAACATCGCCGGGGTCCTGGTCCACCTCAAAGGACCGCAGGAGATATAGTCCTGGCAGTGGAGCCCTATTTTGAGGTTCTTTCACTCATATCCAGCCATTTCGGGTCTAATCGCCCAAATCCGCCCAGAGCCTGGAGGTGCCTGATGCAAAAAAGGCATGTCCCATAAATGCTCTTGATATTTCCCATAGTTGCTCATATAAGACGTGCCTGCACGAGTACCGCTCGTTGCCTGGCAACCTGTGAGGCGAGGTGTTGGACATGAGGTTTCAATGAAACGCATTTCCTTGATTGTTATCGCATTGATGTTCTTTCCCGCTGTCACGTTTGCCCAGCTAAACAAGGAGGAGCGTGACATCCGCAAGGATGGCGGGGTGCCCCTGGAAGAACTGCGTCGAGAGCCCATCACGTTCGAGCTCGACATTTCCTACACCGACAGCGGGAATCCCAGGCATCGGCTCGACCTGTACCTGCCGAAGAATCGCAAGAGCGGCAAGCTGCCGGTGATCGTCTTTTTCCATGGCGGGGGGTGGATGCACGGGGACAAATCTTACGGGGCCGCCGTGCTGATGCCCTTTCTCCGCACCGGCCAGTACGCGGGCGTCTCGGTCGGGTACCGGTTATCCGGCGAGGCGCAATGGCCCGCGCAGATCCACGACTGCAAGGCAGCGATCCGCTGGCTCCGGGCGAACGCCTCGAAGTATGCGCTCGACGCCGACCACATTGGTGTGTGGGGCATGAGCGCGGGCGGGCACCTGGTTTTGATGCTGGGCGTGAGCGGGGACGTGCCGGAACTCGAGGGCGACATCGGCCCATATAAGGGCGTGAGCAGCAAGGTCGCTGCCGTTGCGAACTTCTTCGGTGTGTCGGAATTACTCGCGATCGTCGGCCAGCCGAGCGACATTGACCGCACCAGATCGGACGCTCCCGAGGCGAAGCTCATCGGCGGCGGTCTCCGCGAGAACCCCGAGAAGGCGAAAGCCGCTTCGCCGATTACTTACGTGACCGCGAAGAACCCGCCGGTGCTGACCGTCCACGGCACCAAAGATAGCACGGTTCCCTACGACCAGGCTGTCCGGCTCGATGCAGCGCTGCGGAAAGCTGGCGTGCCGAGTTATTTCGTCACCGTCAAAGGAGGCGGGCATGGCGACTTCGGCACCGCTGCAGACGATAGAGTGAAGGCGTTCTTCGACAAGTACCTGCGCGGGAAGGACGTAGAGATCTCGAACGAGCCACTGGATAAACCGTAGTC
>DASPRM010000093.1 GCA_035624455.1 Terriglobales bacterium | reverse complement strand
AAGTTGGAAAGAATCCAGAGATGATTGCTGACGTAATGTCGCGATTTGCAAGTCAATCAACTGAAGGACTTCTCGTTTGGATGGCGGAGGCTCTTGAGCGCAACGCTTAGGGCGAAGAAACGGCGCAAACCTGCGAAATCGCCTGTTTACAACACCAATAACCATTCGAGGCTGCGACAAGCGGTGAGCTTACAATTCTGGTTCGACTGAAGCCCCAAGTTTGGCTAGGGCTTAAGGAGACCTGAACCATGAGTTCCTTTGCAATCAGCGTGATCGCGTTCGCCTGTGTGTTCGGAGGCGCATTGGCTGGCATGCTTCTTCGGGGTGTGCTGCCCCAGCACCATCTCAGTGCTGATTCGAAGGACACGGTGAAACTGGGCATGGCGTTGGTCTCCACTATGTCTGCACTGGTTCTTGGTTTGCTAGTCTCTTCGGCAAAAAGCTTCTACGACACCCAGGGCGCCGAACTGAACCAGATTTCGGCCGACATCGTGGCGCTGGATCGCCTGCTGGCCCATTATGGGCCGGAGACGAACGAAGCACGCGAGGTGCTGCGTGGCGCCGTTCTCAGGCAGCTTGAACGACTCTGGCCGCGGGAAGGCACACGGTCGGAAGCGCTAGGAACCTCTGAGGCTCTCCTCGAAAAAATTCAGGGACTCTCGCCCAAAGACGACAAGCAACGCTCGCTTCAAGCTCAGGCGCTCAATATTGCGATTAGTGTCGGGCGAATCCGCTGGTTGATGTACGCGCAGGGAAATGCCTCGGTTTCCAAGCCCTTGCTGGTAATCATGGTCTTCTGGCTTACTGTGGTTTTCGTCAGCTTCGGCCTGTTCGCACCTCACAACCTGACCACCATCGCTAGCCTCATGGCTGCTGCGTTGTCGGTTTCTGGCGCGATCTTTCTTATCCTGGAGATGTATTCGCCTTTTGGCGGTCTGATTCAGATCTCGAGCGCTCCCCTCCGCTCTGCGCTGACACACCTTGGCCAGTAGCATAAGGAACGCACCCCACAGTCATCCCAACGCTCTGCTCTGAAAATGCAGGGGGACGCGCCGCGCCCGTCAATTGTCGAAATATCCCCCGATTTCACTCATTGACCTTGGCCAACAGGCAAACAGACGGCGCAAGCTGGTGTAATCGCCTGTTACAAGTGAGTTTTGTGGGGAAATTTTGTTTCGGCCTTTTTCCTCTTTATAGGTTATTGAGGGAAATGGCGGGGACGACGAGACTCGAACTCGCGACCTCTGCCGTGACAGGGCAGCGTTCTAACCAACTGAACTACGTCCCCGCTTTTCGGGTGAACCGTCGGCGGAATGGTGGGCAGTGCAGGACTCGAACCTGCGACCTCCTGCTTGTAAGGCAGGCGCTCTAACCAGCTGAGCTAACCGCCCTCTGTGCCTTCTCTCCTCAGAATCTCACAGGGACAGAGGGACAGCAATTCAGTATACGTGAGGGCAGAAAAGTTGGTCAATTTGCCACGCGGCATCAGCGCTCAACCGCGCGGGCCAGTCGAGGCACAAGCGCCCATGGCAAGAGCTATTGCCCCACCCGGTAGCACGCGGCGAGGCTTAGGGGCGACCATCGGGCTCATGCCCCTGGCGATCGGTCCCCTTCCCGTCCCAACATTTCCTGCATTTGTCACCGGCACACTTGCCACTTGGTACCCACGCTGCTTAGCATTGATCAACGGCCGCGTTGACGTGGGGCTCTCATAAGTCAGACTTTCGTGGATTGCAGTCAGCTCCCGCAATCCGCCGCTGTCGAGAGATAAATTACAGACGAGTGACCGTCTCCACCCCAATTCGAATCAGCGAGTCCGCGGTCGTCACGCGCGCGACAGGCGCCAGCACGCGCGTTGTCTCGGTGGACATGCTCCGGGGCCTGGCCATGGTACTGATGGCACTCGATCATACCCGTGATTTTCTAACTCATCTGCGGTTTCCACCCGAACTCCTCAGCCAGACCTACGGGGCACTGTTCTTTACACGATGGATCACGCATTTCTGCGCACCGATTTTCTTCTTCCTCGCCGGGACGGGAGTTTATTTGTCGAGCACGCGTGGCAAGTCACTCAGCCAGATCTCGCGCTTCCTCTGGACCCGCGGACTGTGGCTCGTGTTGCTTGAGCTGACGGTGATTTGGTTTGGCTGGACCTTCGTGCCTCATGTCGGAGGTGCTGCGATCGTGATCTGGGCGCTGGGCTGGAGCATGGTCCTGATGGCGGCCATCGTGCGCCTCCCCTTCCCCGCAATTGCGGTGCTGAGTTTGGGAATGATCGCTACTCACAATTTGCTGGATCCCATCAATCCAGCCAGTTTCGGCAGATATTCGTGGGTATGGCTGACTCTGCACGTTCCCGGTTTTTACCTGATTAAGCCTCCGCAAACGGGCTTTTTCATTCTTTATCCTCTTATTCCCTGGGTAGGCGTCATGGCTGCGGGTTACTGCTTTGGCGCGTTAGTGACGAAGCCGCCCGAGGAACGGCGGAGGGTGTTTTTCCGGCTCGGCCTCGCCTTGACGCTTACGTTCTTAATGCTGCGTGGCCTGAATCTCTACGGCAACAGTCCCGCCGGACTTGGTTTTGGCTTTCCCTTTTCCGCCGGACCCTGGCAGGTTCAGCACTCGCTCAGCTTGACGGTAATCTCATTCTTCAACACTGAGAAATACCCGCCCTCTTTGCAATACCTGCTGATGACGCTTGGACCGTCGCTAATACTTCTCGCCGGCTTTGAATGTTTAAATCCGTCCGGTCGTCTGGGCAGAGTACTTCTGGTCTTTGGCCGCGTGCCGATGTTCTATTACGTTTTGCACATTTATCTCATCCATCTCATGGCCGTGGGCGTAGGGCTCTTATTCCACCAGCCCGTTTCCTGGCTGCTGCATGGTGGAGCTTTCCTTTCCTCTCCGCCGCCTGGTTACGGGCACAATCTGCCATTCATCTACCTGATGTGGCTGACCGTGGTGGCAATCCTCTACTTCCCTTGCCGCTGGTTCATGCGACTTAAAGAGCGACGCAAGGATTGGTGGCTTAGCTATCTCTGAGCCATCCCTGACATGCTTACGCTCGATCCATCATCTGAAGCAGCTTTTGCTTCACCTCAGGCCATTCTTCTGCCACGATGGAATATCGGGCGGAGTCGCGAGCGGTGTGGTCCACGGCTATTTTGTGAGCGCGAAGAATTCCTTCGAATTGTCCTCCGATGCGTTCCAGCGCGGCGCGCGAGCGCTGGTTTCGCGCGTCGGTGTGAAAACAGACGCGAAGCACCTTCCAGGTCTCGAAGGCGTGCGACAGCATGAGCAGCTTAGCTTCAGTGTTGGCGGCGGTCCGGATGGCAGAAGGCGTCAGCCAGGTGTAGCCGATCTCACAAACATCAGGTGTGCCGCGGTCATTTTTTCTGGGGTGCCGGTCGGGCCACGACCAGCGCTCGACATTCCAGAATCGGGTGGAACCGATCACCTGGCCGTCAGTTATGCGCACGGTCGCAAAGGGCAGCGCGGTTCCTTCGTCTTGCCAGGCGAGGGCGGTATCGATGTATTTGGCGGCCTCGGCCTTACTTTGTGGGACGGGGGTCCACTGATACAGTGAGGGATCGGCTGCGGCAGCAGCCACCAGCCCATCGACATGGTGATGTCCGAGCGGCTCGAGACGAATAACTTTTCCCTGCAGCACAATCCCATCCGTTCCCATGGAGCTACTATGCAACGTCAAGGTTGCGTCCGGCAACTTCGGCTGCTTCGGAGGTGCGACCGTCCACCGATACAGGCGCACAGGTCACACGCTTGCGCATCACTGTTATTCTCTTTTCGGTGCGCCGACTTGTAATCAATGCCGATGACTTCGGGCTGACTCCAGGAGTCAACCGGGGCATCGCCGAAGCTCATGAACATGGCATCGTCACCTCGAGCACCCTAATGGCCAATGGCGCGGCGCTTGGCAATGCGGTCGAGATTGCGCGCTCGCAGCCGGGGCTAAGCGTCGGCTGTCACCTCGTATTAATCGACGGATCGCCGCTCCTACCTGCCGAGCGGGTCAGAAGCTTGCTTGCGCCGGAAGCCAGCCGCAATCCCAATCCCGCATCGCCACATTTTCGCTCCAGCCTGCCAGGCTTTGCGCGCGCAGCAATGACCGGACGCCTCGACCAGCGGCAAATAGAAGATGAAGCGGAAGCACAAATCCGGCGTTTGCAATCGGCAGGCTTGGCGGTTTCTCATATCGATAGTCATAAGCATGTCCATCTGTTTCCTGCGGTCGCTTCCCCCCTCCTTCGAGCTGCCGCGAAGTGTAACGTTCATGCTGTGCGGAACCCGTTCGTCCCTATCCGCCCGCTGGCGTGGGCTCATCTCGTGCGCCGTCCGCGCTTATGGACGAGGTACACGGAAACTAAGGTTTTGCGCCGCTATGCCGACCAATTTCGCCGGCAGGTTGCCGACCAAGGAATGATTACCACCGATGGCAGCTTCGGCGTTGTCGCTACCGGATCGCTGGATGAGAAGCTGTTTCGCGCCATCCTCTGCTCTGTTCCAGAGGGGACCTGGGAATTCGTCTGCCACCCGGGCTACCATGACCCCGAACTCGACCACGTGAGAACCCGCCTGCGCGAGTCTCGCGAGCTGGAACTGCGGGTGCTAACTTCGCAGATGGCGCGGGAGCTGGTGCGCGACGAGGGTATCCAACTGCTCAGTTACACGCAGCTCGTGGCAGAAAACATTCGGAACGTCACAAATGACCGCGGCCCTAGCGGCGCTCCTCCAGCTCGTCCATGAGATGGCTTGTGAGCACTCATCAGAAAAGAAGGGGTGAGGGCTAAAACTGAATCCCAGAGCCGTGGCGCAAATCGAATCCTTTACAGCATCGGGGAGCGCCGATTTGAAGATCGGAATTACCTGCTATCCCACTTATGGCGGAAGCGGAGTGGTTGCCACCGAACTGGGGATTGAGCTTGCCCAGCTTGGCCACGAGATCCACTTCATCACTTATTCTCAGCCCTTTCGCCTGCGCGAGCACCAGCCGAACATCTACTACCATCAGGTCGAGGTTTCGCACTATCCGCTGTTTGACTACCCCCCATATGACCTTGCGCTGGCTACCCGCATGGCGGAAGTGGCCCAGATCTACGGGCTTGATCTGTTACACGTTCACTATGCGATCCCGCATTCGGTGAGCGCGCTGCTCGCCAAGCAGATGATCGGATCGGGGCCCAAGGCCAGGCGCTTGCCATTTGTGACTACCCTGCATGGAACCGACATCACACTGGTCGGAGCGGATCGCTCCTACTTGCCCATAACCCGCTTCTCCATCGAGCAAAGTGACGGCGTAACTGCCATCTCCAACTATCTGCGCGACCGCACCTACGCGGAATTCAAAGTTCAGAATCAGGTGGAGGTCATCTACAACTTCGTCAACTGCGACGTTTACCGCCGCGACCCCGGCTGGGAGCGCCGCCGGTCTGAGTTCGCGGACGCGAACGAACGTCTGCTGGTTCACCTCTCTAACTTCCGTCCGGTAAAGCGCATCTGGGACGTGATTGAAATTTTCGACCGGGTACAGAAACAGATTCCGTCGCGGCTGCTGCTGATCGGCGATGGACCCGACCGCTCCCGCGCCGAGTGGATGGCAATGGATAAAGGAATTCACAAGCGCATCATATTCCTGGGCAAGCAGGACCTGGTTCACGAAAAGCTCGCCCTCGCTGACGTGATGCTGTTACCCAGCGAACTGGAGTCGTTCGGGCTTGCAGCCCTGGAAGCAATGGCGTGCGAGGTCGTGCCGGTCGCGACCGGAGTGGGAGGAATCCCGGAAGTGATCGAGGATGGGCGCACTGGCTTTCTGGCCAAAGTCGGGGACGTCGAGACCATGGCACGCCAGGCGGTGGATATTCTCGGTGATGAGCCGCGCCTACGGCAGACGGGACAGCGGGCCAGAGCAGCAGCCATGAGCCGCTTCTGCCACAGCAAAATCATTCCCCAATACGAGGAGTTTTACCGCAGAGTGCTGGATCGGGCTGCTTGAACTGGATTGGCTGCGGGAGAGACCTCTTCCCCGGCGAAAATCGGAATGATCAGCTCAACCAGGGTTCCGCCGGAAGGATTGTTGTTGACCACCATTTTCGCCGAGTCGCCATAAAGGACCCGCAGCCGCTCCGAAACATTGGCCATGCCAATCCCGGTGCCTCCAAATCCTGTGGGACGTTCCAGGAAGCCATCGCTCATCCCCACCCCATCGTCCTGAACCTGAATCACCAGCGTGCCGCCGTGCAGCGCACTTCGAATGACAATCGATCCACCTTCGATTTTCGGACCCAAGCCGTGCTTGATCGAATTTTCCACCAGCGGCTGCAGCACCATGCTGGGGACCAGGGCATCGAGCGAGGCCGGATCGAGCTGCTTGATGACCTGCAACTTGTCGTGGCCAAAGCGAACGACCTCGATGTCCAGGTAGTCGTCGATGAATTCGATTTCCTCGCGCAGTTGCACAAATGCATCCGCTTTGCGTAAAAGCCGGCGCAAGATGTTGGCCAGCTTCACGATCAGTTCGCGGGCCGTGTCCGGATCGAAGCGGACCAAGGAGGATACAGAGTTCAGAGTATTAAACAGAAAATGAGGATTGATCTGGCTCTGCAGCGCTTCCATGCGTGCCTGCAGCAGCAATCGCTCCTGCTCTTCCAGCTTCAACTCGATGCGGGTGTTGTTCCAGATCTTGAGCGGGATGCCGATGCAAAAGATCGTGCTCGCGAAATTCGCGACTTGCACCCAAAGATTCCGGCTGTCGAGGGTGAAAAGAAATCCCGGGCGCCATCTCGCCAACTCGATGCCCAGAAGACGCAGCGCAATGATCACCAGAAAAAGCGTGATCTGCCAGTCCAAGCGGGGGCGGGGAAAAAGTTTGCGTATCCAACGGTAGATATTGAGGTCAACAAACGGGGAGAAGGACCAAATCAGATCCCGGTCGGTTGCCCCGGTCCTCAGCAGCCCCATGGTGAGTCCTACCAGGATGTTGAAGGGCAGACTGAGCCACTCCGCATGCATGACCGCTGGAATTGCCAACAGCAATCCACCCAGAGCACCGGCAAGCGGTCCACCCACAACTCCCATGAGTACGGCCGCTTCGAATGAAAGATCCGCCGCGAGGAAATTAGGAGTGCTCGCCCGAACGAGCACGCCCAAAGCAAACGGCACGGACATGAAGATTGCCAGATATATGGTCTGACTGAAAGTGCGGTCTTCGTGGAAGAGGAGCCTCTGGAATTCGCGCGATCGCACCAGCGCACTGCCCACCGCGGCGGCCACGCCCAGCTTGATCAACAGCGAAATCAGGATCAGCTTGTCCATCCGCAAACAAGTGTAACCCCGCTTATCGTCTGCAGAACAGGGCTCTATCGAAATCGCAGGCAGAACCGCTGAGCTCGCTCATCGCGGTTGGGGGATGAGTATTCCGGCCGCGTGGCTTTTGTCGAGTCTTATCAGGCGGCCTCGGATTCGTCGCACAGATTCTGGTAATACTCACGGCCGCGCTCGTAGCCGCGGGCAAAGGCTTCGGCCACGTCAGCGCCCGGGTGCTGACGTTGCATTTCCTCCACTCTGTTGGCCATCTCTGCCGAGACTTGATCGAATTCCTGGCAGCGGTGCCTGGCATGCAAAGCAGTTTCAAAGCCGAGACGATAGAACTTTTCGTCGTTTTGGAAGTCTCTGCCGGATGCCGAGTAATGCTCGCGTTCCGCGCCTTGCAAGCCGATCCACCACTGCTGTCGCGCCGCATCGACGGCCTCCGCTCCCTCCACCTCCAGCAATTCCCGAATGGGGGCGGCGTCATGTCCATCTTCCGTAATAACGATCACCACGGAACGCCCTTTGCGAAGAGCGTCTTCATAGACAAATAACTCGTCCTCGGGTAATCCCGTCGTGGTGAAATTCTCTAGTGCGCCTCCGGTCGCCGCTCCGACTGTGGCGCCCGAAGCAGCGAGCACCGCGGCGCCGAGCACTCCAACTGCCGTAACCGGCCCAACCCCAGGTATGACGGCAGCCGCCAGCAAACCTCCGGCGGACAGCCCCCCAGCCGCGCCTATCACCGCCCCGATCGCCTTCCCCATACCGGGCTGCTCTGCGGCGTCGGTAGGCACCGACTCCGGCCCCGTTTGCAAGTCTCCCGGAGTCAACAAAATGATTTTTTCAGTTGGAATGCCGGTTGAGCGCAGACTCGCGATGGACCGCCGGGCATCATCCTGCGACGAAAAGATTCCGGTGACAGGTTGCATCAGGTATCTCCTTCTCGGCCAAGGCCGCGATTTCCATGAGGATTGTGTCCGAAAGAACTGTTGTTATTCTGATCTTTTTTCAGAGCCCTCACCATACTTGGAATACCTGATGGCAAAGCCACTCGGATGAGGTAGGCCAGGCTCAGCTCCGACGTAGCAGCCCGTCGCTCTTCTCTGCGGCAGCATCGACTACGGCATTCACTTGATCGGCGCTCGCCAGCCCTCCCTGGGCCAGATCGGGGCTGCCGCCACCACGTCCATGCATTCCCGCCAACACCTCTTTCATCAGCAGCGACACATCCACCGAAAGATCCTGCGATCGCGCAAAGACCACCGAGGGTTGCGCCGCGGTCGTTCCCAACAGGATAAGCACGCGAGGATGTTTCGCCAGCTTCTGCGCCAGGATTTTTGTGAACGCCAAATCCCGATCGGGAAAAACTCTCTTCACCACCTTATAGCCGTCCTTATCCGGGGCTTCTCGGTAGATCATCTCTGCCCAGACTTCGGCCAGTTCCCCAGATAGTCGCTGATTCGCTTTCTGGGCCGCCTTCAAGTCGTCGAGCGACTTCCGCGCCTGTTGCGGTACTTCCCAAAGATGGGTAGAGAATACTGCCGCCGCCTCTGTCAGTACCTGAAAATCCCGCTGCATGGCCTTAAGCGCTCGATCGCCACAAACAAATTCCACCCGCACTCCGCGCGCGATTTTCTCAGTCTTTCGGATCAAGATAGGACCGATCTGCGCTGTGCTGGCCACGTGAGTGCCCCCGCAGGCATTCAGGTCGAACCCGCCTATGTCGATCAATCGCAGCTGGTGGCCGCCTTGGATCAAAGCACCCTCCGACTCATCCCCCGCATTTCCGCCCGGCTCGCCCTTGCTGGTTTTCGCTGCAATCTTGCCCAGAGCAGGAAGCTTCCGCACCCCCATATCCCTTGCTCGCTCCAGGTCCACAAAGCTGATTGCTACGGGCCGGTTTTCCCATACGATCCGATTCGCCAATTCCTCAGCCTTCGTTCGCTGCTCAGCAGTGATACGCTGAGTTGCCAGATCGATGGTACAGACATCCTCCCCCATGTGAAAAGAGACGGTCGGGATATCAAAGAGCGTGATGAATGCTGCCGATAATACGTGTTGGCCGGAATGCTGCTGAATGTGATCACGGCGCCGCTCAATATCGATACGCCCCTCGACCGGAAGACCTGCTTCGAGTTCGGCGGCCGATCCTTGCAATATGTGAACAACATCGCCTGCGCCGTTCTCTCCCACCTGGACTACCCGAAGCTCAGCCGGCTCACTTCCCCGCAGCGTCACGCGAAGCATGCCGGTATCGCAGCGTTGTCCTCCGCTGGTTGGATAAAAGGCGGTGCGATCGAGGATCAACGCAGGCGTCCCATCCACCTGCACAAGTTCGCGAATCTGTGCCGTAAATTCCTGAAGGAATGAGTCCGTGTAGTACAAGCGGTCTGTCATCGACAAACTCTCTGCCTGGCGCCGTCAGGTGGGATGGTTTGAAGATGTTCGTTTCCGATCTCAGGTCGTCATTAATTTCACCCGGCCTCGGATCGCACTTAATAAGGTTGAATAATGCCACCCACCCGCTTGCGCTTTGTCTCAGCCCCGGTTCTATCGCTGGCTGGCTTCTGCTTATAGCTGCTAATCACGTCGATGTACTTCAGCCCGGATCCGGTGTTAAACAACACTACCTTATCTGTGGACTTCAGGAAGCCTGACGCTATCAGCTTGCGATAGGCGGCGAGCGAAGCCGCTCCCTCAGGTGCGGCAAAAATCCCCTCTTGCGATGCCCAATCCTTTACCGCACGGATGATTTCATCATCACTTACGGCCACGGCAGTTCCGCCGCTCTTCCTAAGAATGTCGAGGATCAGATAGTCGGCATATGCCTTCGGAACCCTGAGGCCGGCAGCGACCGTGGTGGCGTCAGGCCAGAATTCCGAGACCGCTTTCTTTTCTTCCCACGCCTTGGGAATAGGGGCACACCCGGCAGCCTGGACGGCTATCATTTTCGGCCGTTCCGGGCCGATCCACCCCAGGACTTCCATCTCTTCAAACGCCTTCCACATTCCGATCAGACCCACGCCGCCGCCGGTGGGATAGAAAATCGCGTCCGGCAGCTTCCAGTCGAGCTGCTCCGCCACCTCGTAGCCCATGGTCTTCTTCCCTTCCACGCGAAACGGCTCTTTCAGCGTGGAGACATCGAACCAGCCTTCTGTATCGCGGCCCTCCTGCACCATGCGCGCACAATCGCTGATCAAGCCATCCACCAGCAGGATTTCCGCTCCATATTGCTGGCATTCCACCAGATTCGCGGCCGGCACATCCTTCGGCATGAAGATGTGCGCTTTAATTCTGGCGGCAGCGGCGTAGCACGTCAGCGCACTTGCAGCGTTGCCGGCCGAAGGAATTGCAAGCTTCTTCAGGCCATATGCCTTGGCCATGGTCACGGCAGCGCAGAGCCCACGAGCCTTAAATGATCCGGTTGGATTCAATCCCTCATCCTTAATAAAGACATGCGGCGTGCCCCTGCCTGGCAGCATTGGCGTGAAACCCTCGCCCAGGGTGACGGGCTGCACGTCTGGCAGAACCTCCCGGTATCGCCACATGCTAGCAACCCGCCCTGCCAAAGACTCGCGCTTGAAGCTCCCTTTCAAAGCCTGCAAATCGTAGCGTACGTAGAGCGAGCCTCCATCTTTTGGACACACAGTCTGCGGCCGGTCAGCACTGATCTTTTCCGAGCACTTGGTGCACTCCAGATACAGGATTTTGGCCATCGGTCGGAAGTTTACCACCTGGATTCTTAAGCGCAGGATCCGCCCATGGCTAACGCAAATGTGGAGAGAAGGCGAGTCAGCGGAGCATCCATGCTGATGCAGTTGAAGGGGAGTTGAATGCAGGGGCTCTTCGGCTCGGTCAAACACCAGGTCCTTCGACTCGGGCCGGGGACCTTTTGCCCGGCCGTCGCTCAGGATGACAGCTGAAGAGTATTCTCGGATTTTCCGATGGAGTTGGATGGACGGGAAATGACGCACACGGCATTGCAGTCAGGCATCGGATTCTACTATTCCCGCTCCCGCAGCATGGAAATCACATCGTCAGCAGTGATCACGCCTGTGAGGCGACCTTCATCATCGACCACCGGCAGCGTGAGCAGGTTGTATTTATCGAAGAGCTCGGCGACTTTCTTCTCCTTTTTGTCGACATGAACCGTGACCAGAGGCTCCTGGCTGAGCTCTTTGAGTCTGGTTTCGGGCTTGGCGAGCACGATCTTGGGCAGAGGCACCGCGCCTACCAGCTTCTCACCATTCTCCAGCAGGAAGATGGTCATGACGCTCTCCACGCCGCCTTCGAAGTTGCGCATCATCTCGATGGCGTCGTGGACCGTGGCCGCAGGGGGCAGCGCCATATACTGGGTGGTCATTTGCCTGGCGGCGGTGTTTTCCTCATGTTCTAGGAGTTCGGAGACTTCCTCCCGCGGCTCCGGTTCCATTTCCTCCAGAATGATTTCCGAAGTCTCCTCTGGCAGATCGCTGAGCAGATCGGCGGCAGCCCCGGGATCCATCTCCTCCACGATGTCAGCCGCGCGATCCGTATCGAGCGACTCCACAATGGACCGCTGCAGCTTGGGATCCACCTCCTCCAGGGCTCCGGCGGCCACTTCTTCGTCCAGCGTCTCGAAAACCGCTTCGCGCTCCGCGGGCGAGAGTTCTTCCACAATATCGGCAATGTCAGCAGGATGCAGCTTGGCCAGGCGATCGTGCGAAATGCGCAACCTCACGCGGCGGGCAGGGTCGATCTCGATCAGATCCACAAATTCCCAGGGGATAGTTTTTTGCGGAATTCGCTCCAACAGCGATCGCAGCAGACCTGCCGGCACCAGGCCCTTCAGCAGCCTGCGCACCGCTCCACGCGCGCCCACATCAACGGCTCCGATGGAAAGCTGTACGTGATCGTCGACCTCGGTTTCGTTCAGATCGATGTCGTTTACCCGGACGAGTTTGCGTCCATGCACATCGATCACCTGCTGGTCGAGGAGGTCGCGTGAGAGCAGCAGGAATCCTTCGGTGCCCTGTGGCGCCTGCCAGTCCTTTGCCCAATTAGCAGCTCGCACTCCGCCGTTGACCCCATGAATCATGGCGAAGGACAGCAGCCGCTCTCCTTCCTTGGTCTTGACAATCACATGCGCCAAGCGAGAACGGTCCTCTTGCGGGGCCAGTGCGAGCTCGCGCACACGCCCCACCGTCGCGCCGCTGAGGTCGGTCACCGGGCTACCCAGGATCTCCGATAGAGCCACACTCGCCATGCTTGCTGAGCATACTCAAATTCAGTGCCAGGAATCCAGATTGACTTGAGCCGATCTGCGGGCGTGAGCGGGAGTCCGGCGGACCACCGTCGAGCTGTGCTCGACCTGAACAGAGGGGGACGTCCGTTCCCACGTGGCTCGTGCCCGCAAATCGGCTCAACCTAAGGACAACAGCAGATCCCTCGCTTGGCTCGGGATTTCGCCTGCGGGCTCCCGCCTCGCTCACGCCCGCAAATCGGCTCAAGTTCGCGTTTGACATCCTCGACTCCGCACAGGCAAACTACCAGTTTCTCGGCGCAAGGTCCCTCAAACCGGATTCGTAGTGGGCTTCAGAATCCGGTAGAAGGCTTCTTAAGAATTGAGCATGACGGCAAAACGGGTCGTCCACAGGCTGGATTCCACGCTAGAAAGCGTGAACCAGGCGGAGCAGAAAGCCAGCCAAATCGCGACCGAATCCGGCTTCGACGAGGAGGCGGTCCACCGTATTGAAATGGCCGTTCGCGAAGCAGCCGTCAATGCCGTTTACCACGGCAACGCCTACGACCCCAATAAGAAGGTAACTCTACAGTTTGAGCGAACCCCGGAATCGCTGGTTATCACTATCTCGGATGAGGGCAAAGGGTTGGACCCGTCGGACATCCCCGATCCGCTGTCGCCGGAGAATCTGCTGAAGCCCTCGGGGCGCGGTATCTTTCTCATCCGCTCCTTCATGGACGAGGTTCGCATTCGCCGGTTACACCCGGGCACGGAAATCACGCTTGTTAAGCACCGCACTAATACAGAAGCCAGCAAGGAGGAGTCCAAGTGACGATGAAGTCAAGTAGCCGGCAGGTCGATGGCGTCACCATCGTGGATCTGAGCGGCCGCATCACCCTCGGGGAAGGCAGCACCATGCTCCGCGATATCGTCCGCGACCTGATCACCAAGGGGAACAAGAAAATCTTGCTCAACCTGGGTGACGTCACCTACATCGACAGTTCGGGAATCGGCGAACTGGTCAGCGCCTTCACCACCGTGCGCAACGGTGGCGGCGAACTCAAGCTGTTGAACCTGACCAAGAAAGTGCATGATCTGCTGCAGATCACAAAGCTGTACACAGTGTTTGATATTAAGGACGACGAAGCCGCCGCGATTCAGTCTTTTGTGAAGTGATGGCATGATTTGTGGCATTTCTTACGGTTCTTCGGCGCCCCTACCGGCATGATCTTTATGCCGGCGGGTAATCCCTCGCTTTAACTGTACTGGGTCCCTTTCAATTGCCAGTCCTGGGTCTCTACTCGCTTGCGGGTGGCCTACCTTTGCCGTTTTTGGGCGCAAGATGGGAAAAACTCTGTGCCTCTGTGACCCTTTCCTGTGACTGGGGTCGCTGACCCACAGCCTGCCGCCACATGAGAATGCAGGGCGAATGCCTGTTCGATTCTTCCTGTTTCTAGTCGCGAGTGCGTCCCTGGCCTCTGCAGGCTGCGTTACCGTAAATGACGCCGGCCAGAAAATCGGCGCAATCACGTGCGTGACCGGCAAAGTGCTCAAAGTTGACCAGTCCAATAGCCGTGCCTTCTTCTTAGATTTCTGCGAGGACCACCGCAGGTGCCCCTTCACCGTGGTGGTCTTTCCGCGACACCTGCGTGACGTAGGAGATATCCGGGAACTTGAGGGTAAGGACATCGAAATCCACGGCGAGGTTCAGCAATGGATGGGGAAAGCGGAAATTGTCCTGAGAGATGCGCGCCAATTGCATGGAGGCAGTCTGCCGCCGGTGCCCAAAACTTATGATGTCGCGCGCCAAGGCAAATACAATCCTGGACAATTCAGAAAGGCGAAAACCAGCAAGAGTTCCACAACAAAACCCAAGAAGGCGACTGGCCCGGATGAGCTTGGCATTGATGTCCAGGAAAAGCCAGCTGAGTTCTAGGCCGTAGCCCTGACCGCCGGGGAACTCCTCAGCAGTCCTTCCACTGAGGATAGGAAAGCGCCTCCTAGACCCTGCAGTGCTACCGTGGCATCTGCACCGGGAACCGGAGGCTCACCCTCATTGCACAGCACCAGCACCGGCGGGCTCATCATGCGCTCCTTCGCTAACTGGATCAGTGCAGACCGCTCCTCGGGAGGTACGGTGCAGCCAATCACAATCAGTTCGAAGCCGGAGGTGGACAGCGATTGGGTTGCTTGATCGAAGGAACTTCTTCCAACTACATGGTAGCCGGCGGACCACAACAGGGCGTTGCGAGTACACAGAAGGGCTCGATCGTATTCGACAGAAAGGATCCTATGCCGCGCCATGGCGAGATCCTCCCAGAGGAGCGCCTATCATAATCCCGACTGTGGCAAATAGCCATATCTGCTGAACCAGATCGTGCATCTTCCAGCTCCCAAACCGGCGCTAGTTGGGGGTCTAGCTTCTCCCTTGAACCCCGGATCAGGGGAAATGTTGCTTCCGGTATAATTTGCCCTGCCCAATGGGCACACCTTGCGTGGGAGACAGCATTGCTTCCTTCTAAACTCGCCCTTTTTCTGACTTTAGTGTTCGCGATCACCGCCTTCACTCAACAACCCAGCGCTGCCAGGAACCCCAAGCCAGCCCCGGACGAACCGCAAAAATCGCAGAGCGAGGAACCACCTTCTAAGGTTCCAACTTCAGCGGCGGCCAGAGAGTCTCAGCCTTCGGCCCGTCACGCCGAAGAGCCCAAGCCCGAGGCAGCGAAGGAAGCTGCCGAAAAGAAAGAGGAAGAGCACTACGACATGACGGAGGTGGCGCCGGTCGTCACCCACCATCAGATCACCCTCGATGGCCGCCCGCTGCGTTACACCGCCACAGCCGGCCGCCTGCCGATCAAGCGCGACGACGGCAAGATCGAAGCGGAAATGTTCTTCGTGGCCTACACCCTGGATGGCCAGGACGCGTCTCGCCGCCCGCTGGTTTTCGCTTTCAACGGCGGACCAGGCTCGGCTTCGGTATGGCTGCATATGGGAGCCCTCGGACCGAAGCGGGTGGTGCTTCAGCCCAATGGCTTCATGCCGGCATCGCCTTATCGCTTCGCGGATAACCAGTACACACTGCTTGACCGCGCCGATCTCGTCCTGGTTGATGCCATTGGGACCGGATTCAGCCGCGCCGCCAATGCTGAGCTGTCCAAGAAATTCTGGGGAGTCAAGGGCGACATCGAAGCCTTCGGCGAATTCATTCGGATGTACATCAGCCGCTACGAGCGCTGGTCGTCGCCGCTGTATCTGCTGGGCGAGAGCTACGGCACCACCCGCGCCGCCGGAGTCGCAGGGTACGTCGCCGATCGCGGCATTTCGTTTAACGGGATCACGCTGCTGTCGACGGTCTTGAAGTTCCAAACGCTGCAGTGGACCAAATCGAACGACGAACCTTACTGGCTGATTCTTCCCTCCTACACCATGATCGCCGCGTACCACAAGCGGCTGGCGCCGGATCTTATGCAGGACCTGGGCAAGACCAGGCAAGAAGTTGAGCAGTGGGCATCTAATGAATACGCCAGGGCGCTCGCGAAGGGCGACGCTCTGACCCCGGACGAGCGCCAGCGGATCATCGACCAGCTCGCCCGTTACACCGGATTGAGCAAGCAGGTCATCGACGAGGCGAATCTTCGCATCAACGTTGCCGTCTTTACTCACAACCTGCTGATCGACCAGAAGGTGCGCGTGGGACGCCTGGACGGCCGCTTCACCGGACCCGATCCCGAGGGTCTGCTCGATACCCGCTTTTATGATCCCACCGGCTCGGCCATTCTTCCTCCCTTCACCTCTATCTTTAATAATTATGTGAGGACGGAGCTGGGCTACAAATCCGACATGCCTTACCGCGTGCTTGCGTTCCAGGATGAGGGCGCCTTCAGCAAATGGGACTGGGGATCGGCAATCCAGGGCTTCCCCGATACCGCTACCGCACTCCGCGCTGCCATGGTCAAAGACCCATATCTGAAGGTGCTGGTGATGGAAGGCTATTACGATCTGGCCACACCGTTCTACGCCGCCGACTACACCATGGATCAGATGGACTTGAGCGCGGCCTATCGCAAGAACATCTCCTTCGCAACCTACGACTGCGGCCACATGGTGTATCTGGATTTGAATTCCCTGGCCAAGATGAAGCGGGATCAAGTGGAGTTCATGCAGAAGACGCTGGTGCAGTGAAGAACATTTCTGCGCCTTGAAATCCGGCACGAACCTCTCAGTACTCGGTCTCAACAAACAGGATTGGCTAGCTATCCTGGTAAGCGCGTGCCTGACGATTCTCACCGAACCTTCTGAGCACAGTTTCGGCAAATTCGTCTGCGGGCTGCGGCATGCTGAAGTAGTAGCCCTGACATTCGTCGCAGTGCTGCGCGCGCAGCATCGCCATCTGTTCTTCGTTCTCGACGCCCTCGGCGATCACTCTCAGGTCCAGACTCTTTGCCATGCTGATGATGGCGGCGGTGATAGCGGCATCGTCGGGATCCACCGCCACGTCTTTCACAAAGGAGCGATCGATCTTGAGCTTGTAAACCGGAAACTGTCTCAGGTAGCTCAGGTTCGAATATCCTGTCCCGAAATCGTCGATTGATAGCCTGACTCCCATCTCCGTTAATTTCTCGAGCACGGACAGCACTACCTCCGCGCTCAAGATGATGAGACCTTCGGTCAGCTCAAGCTCCAGATGCATCGGAGAGAGACCGGTTTCGCACAGTACTTTCTTGACGAGTTCCGGGAAGCCCTTTTGGCGGAACTGTATGGGAGACACATTCACCGACACCGGAAGGACTGCCAAGCCCTCATCCTGCCATCGCTTGGCCTGCTGGCAGGCGGTTCTAAGCACCCATTCGCCGATGGGCAGGATTAGCCCGCTGTTCTCGGCGATGGGTATGAACTTGTCGGGCGGCACCAGGCCCAGCTCGGGGTGGCGCCATCGGAGAAGTGCCTCCGATCCAGTTATGTTGCCACTCGAAATGTCCACCTGCGCCTGATAGACCAAAAAGAGTTGGTTCCTTTCCACCGCGCTTCGCAGACTGCTCTCCAAAGCCAACTTTTCGTCGGCGTAAGCCGTCAGAGATTCGGTGAAGAACTGAGAATTGTTGCGGCCATTTTCCTTAACGGAGTACATCGCAGCATCTGCGTTCTTGATGAGCGTCGCGACATCACTGGCATGATCGGGAAACAGGCTGATCCCGAGACTGCAAGTCACACTCAGTTGGTGATTCTGAATGACATAGTCTTTGATTATTTCGCTGGTAATGCGTTCGGCGGTTAGAGCGGCGTCAGCTATTTCCTTGAGCGCAGTGAGCACGATAATGAACTCGTCTCCTCCTAAGCGAGCCACCGTGTCTTGCTCGCGGGTATATTTCTTGAGCCGATGGGCTACCTCTTTGAGCAAGAGATCGCCAGCGGCGTGCCCCAGGGAATCGTTGACATTCTTAAAATTATCCAGGTCGATGTACAGTACAGCGACTTTTTCCTGCCGCCGGCGGGCATTGGCCAAGGCAACCCTCATCCTGTCCTCGAGCAGGTTCCGGTTCAGCAAACCGGTCAGGGAGTCGTAGTGAGCCAGAAATTTCACCTGCTCTTCCGCGGTCTGGCGTTCCCGGATTTCCGTGAGCAAGCGCTGATTGGCATCTTCCAGCTCTCGCGTACGCTCGCTAACTCTATGCTCAAGCTGGCCGTTTAATTCTTTGATCTGACGTTCGGCGCGCATGCGGGTCTGGGTTTCGTGGACGATCATCCTTACTACGAGCAGGGCGACAAGAGTCATTACCAATACAGCAAGCGCGATCATCAGCAGAGAAGCCCGTCGTGCGGTGGCGTAATTGTCTCGGCTCTGCCGGGCCGCAAGCTCGACCTGATTCATCTGGAAGCGTACGAAATCGTCCCAGGCGGCCTGGTATTGCCGCAGCGCGGGCGTGGTTTGTTGAACCATCACGGCCACCGCCGCGTCGTAGCGGTGTTCCTCCAGAAGCAGATGGAGCGCATGCAAATAACTTTCGATATAAACAACACGCGCGCGTTGCACGGCTGCTACCAATCTCTTCTCTTCTTCCGAATCGCACTTTTTCTCGATCTGCGCTAACAACTCCGCAATCTTCCTGGTGTTCTCGGCGCGAGTGGCCAGCAACTGGTCGGTTTGATCCTTGTCTTGCGTTAAGAACACCAGCATGGTTATACGTACGTTGCGATTGGAATACGCCAGCGCCTCACGCGACAGTTGCAGCTTGTTCCAACGCCTGCCCAGGATGTCTTCGAAGTCGGCGTTGATCTGATCCATCCGCTTGATTCCCAACTCGCCGACTGCAATCAGAATCCCGACCAAAACGGTGAAGGCGACGGCCAGGAAAAATGCAATTCGCCCTGCACTGAGCGGCGTCCTGGTTAGAACCGCGTGGTTTCCGGGCGGGTATCCGGTGGGCTGCTCGATGGGGGAATGGATCGCGCTCATGAGAGGAATATGCTTTTTGCTTTCGATGCTTCCATCGGCCCTTTTTCCCAGAGCATGATTGGGATCACCATAGACACTTACTTTGGTAATCGGCGAGGGCCTTTTGTGCCGGAGGAATGCGAAGTCAGATCGTGTGAAGCTAGCGTGTTTTCAAGTATTTTGAGATTTATGAGAGCGCAGACGGTGTCTGGAGAAACGTACCCGGGATCGGTGGGCAAAGATCAGGATGAGCGAGAGCCCTGACAATTCCCATCAACAAAGAGTGAAATTATGGATCACGGCATTGAGGCGCAGGAACTGAGGTCCGACGACGTCGTAGTCGCGGCCGAGTTGCTGGGCGACCCACCGCGTCAATTCGGAGTAAATGCGCATCAGACGCAGGAGATCGCTCTGGCGGATGAAGCTGACCTGGCAATCGCCCTGGGTCTGCGCAGTGGCTTGACAGCCACGGTCAGTGACCGCGGCAGCAACTGCCGCCGATAAGCCCAGGACTTCACCTGCGTGTGCGATTCGCAGGATTGACACGTTGCCATCCCGGTTGCGAACGGAGAGTTTCACCCGCCCCCGGCGGACGAGATAGATCCCACGTGGCGACTGGCCTTCATCGAACAACACCGTGCCGGAGGGATACGTGGCAGTGGACGCCGCATTCTCCAAGGCTCGCGATACTGCCGCCGGCAGATCCGCAAACATCTGGTTAGCTGCGGGAGGATCGTCTAAGTTGATCACCTGTGGGGCCATTTGCCACCTCATACAGGTGATAAAGCAGATCGCTAACCATTCTCAGGATGATTGGATTAATGCTCGCAAGTCTACCCATGCTCATCAAAACAGGACAGTTGCAGGTTTACTACAGCAAGAAATAAGCCTCATCCCAGATGGCATGAACTGGGTCAAATGGCACACAACCGCGTGATCTTGATCACCTCAGCGCCTTCAGGGCCGGGAGCCCGAAGTCTCGCCCTTTTCGAGACCTGGGTTATTCCGCAGATGACTAGCTCGCCCCCACTCCCGCCAACACTTCTTCCAGCGTCCTACCTCGCAGTGGTGGAGTCCCTCCGGGCTGGGAGGCAACCCAGCTGGCCAGACGGTTGGCGGCATCGTTGATTTCCTCCAGCGAAGCTCCGCGCACGTAGTAATGCGCCAGGCAGGCAGTGAAGGCGTCGCCTGCGCCCACCGTGTCGCTGACTCTCACCTTGAATCCCGGATGTCTGGCAAACCCGGACCTCGCCACCAGTAAGCTCCCGTCGGCGCCCTTGGTCACGCACACCAACTTCAACGCGTATTTCTCCAGTAGTCTCCGCGCGCTCGATTCTTCTGAGCCGCCTTCCACTCCCAGCATCGCCGCAACCTGGGGCAACTCATGCTCATTCAGCTTGACTACGTGCGCCCGCCTCATCGACTCATGCAGCACCTGGGAATCGTAAAAGTGCTGGCGCAAATTCACGTCATAGACGCGCCGGGCTTCTTTGCGCGTGGCTTCAAGAAACCTGCGGATGGTCTGCTGGGAAAGGCTTGACCTCTGGGCCAGAGAGCCGAAGCAAACCACATCGGCATGCTCAGCTAGTTTCTGCCACTGGGATGTCCATTCCAGAAAGTCCCATGCGACGTTCACGGCGATGGTGAATTGCGGCTGACCACTCGCATCGAGCGCGACCTCGACGGTGCCTGTGGGATGGATCTCGTCTTGCTGCAGGTACGTGCAATTGACACCGAGTAGTTCGAGCTTTTTCTGAATCTCGGCTCCCAGAGCGTCATTTCCGACCCGGCTAGCGACAATGCTGTTATCCCCGAGAAGATTCGCGGCATAAGCGAAGTTGGTGGGAGCGCCGCCAAGCTGCTTGCCGCCGGGCAGCATGTCCCAGAGAACCTCCCCCAATCCAACCACTGTGCGAGGCTCGTCGCTCATCTTGTATCTGCTGATCTCTTTCCTGCCAACCCGGCCAGCAGGTTGATGGCATCCCTCACCGGCTCTGACCTTCTGCTACTCCGACGTATTTGTCCGCGCCGCCGTAGTAGAAGAGCCAGCGCTTCCCTTCCCGCACCAGCCCTTCGACAAAGACGACGTTCGTCACCTGTCCCACTTTCTCCCATCCCAGTTCGGGTGAGAGTAGTGGCGCATCACCACGGGCCAGCAAATGAGCAGGATCATTTTTGTCGAACAGCGCCCAGCACAGGCGGTATACCAGCTGATCGTCGGCGCCGTTGTAGAAGAGCAGAATGCCTTCAGGCGTCAGCAGCGGCGGCGGACCGGGTTCGACAACACGAGAATCAAATTGGCCGGGGCGGCGTGGCAGGACCGGAGTTTTCGATGCCTCGGTCCAGTGCACGAGATCGTTGGACGACGCCAGCCCTGTCTGGTCGGTTTTATCCGCCGCGGTTCCCAGGAAATACATCCAGTACTTGCCGTTGATCTTCTCGGTCAGGATGGCGCCCGATTTAGTCCAGCCCACATTCCAGTTTCCCTGGTAGGCGGGGAGGATCACGCCCCGGCGCTCCCAGTGAATCAGGTCTTGCGATACCGCGAGGCAAAGCTGCGCGTCTTTCTTGTTGTAGCCCGTATAAGTCAGATAGTACGTGCCGGCGATCTCGACCAGACGCGGATCCTCCACGCCGCCATCGTGCTCGTAGTCGGTTTCCGGAACGAACACCGGCTTATCCCGCGGCTGAAAGTGAAGGCCGTCGGTGCTGGTCGCATAACCCAGCCGCGAGGTGCCCTGCTCGTCCTGCGTGCGGTAGAGCATGATGAATTCGCGTCCACGCTTCACAACCGCGGGATTGAAGGCTCCCGCAGAACTGAAGCTGTTCGGACGAGGCGAGATGATGGGCTGAGTCGAGAGGCGGTGGACATCGGAGATCGGAGCCTGGCTCGAAGGCTGCGCCAGCAGGAACGTGGAGGTCACGAGTACTGCAAAGAGATTGTTTTGCCAGCTCCCTTGCACCGCGGTACCTCCTGACACCGTTCTTATTCCGCTCAAATCCCCTGGTATAAGTGAAATCCGCGGCTGATCTCGCGGCTCTTTGTGCGCTGCGGAGGTTAGCCCAAGCCAAGATACGAGTCGAGAACTTCTTGCCTGTACGACCGAGAAAGCTCCTCGGCGCGGCCGCCTGCTCGCCACCTCTGTACGGCTTCCAGAACCTGTTTGACGCTCGCGCCGCAGAACGTTACTATGACCCCCCGCGGATGTCCCAATCGACAAGCTTACTGTCTTCAGTATTGAATTTCGGGAGTGTTCCTCACGGTCTTCAGAACTCCGTTAGGCTGGTTCCCATGACGCGAAATCTCCTTCGCCTGCTCCTCGTACCGGTTCTGATTCTCGCCGTCGTGGCGCAGTGTGCCGCTCAGAATGGCGCTCAAGTTGCGCCAGATCGCCGTCTACCAGAGATCCTCGCGTACATCGATAAGGCATGGGGAACTCTCGGGCGTTCGATGGACGACTGTAAAACCGTCACTGACGAGCGCAAGCAGCAAGGCAGGGCGCTGGTCTATTTCCCAGCAGAGATGGAGATGCCGCCCATCGCGAAAGAACTGGAAAGCAAATGCGGTATACAGACAGCCAAACTGCCACAGGTGATCAAGGCTCCGGGGTCTTTTGATATGCACCTGTTGTCCAAGCATGGGCTGCTCTTTCTGCCCAACCCCTATGTCGTGCCCGGAGGCTTTTTCAATGAAATGTATGGCTGGGACAGCTATTTCATCATCCGCGGCCTTCTTCAGGCAGGTAAGACCCAACTCGCCCGCGGCATGGTGGAGAACTTTTTTTTTGAAATCCAACACTACGGCGCCATCCTGAATGCCAATCGCACATACTTCCTCACTCGCTCGCAGCCGCCGTTCCTGAGTTCGATGGTGCTGGCCGTCTATGAGCAAGGCGCAGCCGGCGGCAAGCCTGATCGTGAGTGGCTGGAGCGCGCCTATCCGTTTATCGTGCGCGACTATGAGATGTGGACGACCGGCCAGCACCTGGCGGGTAATACTGGCCTGTCGCGGTACTACGATTACGGAGACGGTCCGACTGCCGATATCGCGGACACCGGTGACGCATATTATGCGGATGTGATCGGCGCGCTTCTCGCCGGCGAAATTGCCAACGACTATTTTGTTCGCCAGCATGCCCCCCAGCCGGTCGCGGTTCCTGCATACGCCCTGGAAGTCTGCTCCCAGGGCGCAAAAGCACGCAGCTGCAGTTCGCCGGTCACCATGGAACTGACCGCCGACTACTACAAAGGCGACCGCGCCATGCGCGAGTCGGGATTCGATATTTCCTTCCGTTTTGGCCCATACAGCGGCAGCACACATCACTACGCACCGGTGTGCCTGAACAGCCTGCTGTATAAAACCGAGCGGGATCTGGAGAAGATCAGCACAGTGCTCGGGCATCCCGACCAGGCGCGCACCTGGGCTGATCGCGCCAAACATCGCGCCGATCTCATGAACAAATACTTATGGGATCCGCAGCGCGGGATGTTCTATGACTGGGACTTCGAACAGAACAAGCGCTCCGATTACAACTACGCCACTACCTTCTATCCTCTGTGGTCGGAAATGGCTTCTCCGGAGCAGGCACGCGCGGTTGTTGCCAATCTTAAGATTTTCGAGCAGCCCGGCGGCCTCGTCATGAGCGACCGCGAGACCAAGGTGCAATGGGATTATCCCTACGGCTGGGCACCGATTCAGATGCTCAGCATCGAAGGCCTGCAGCACTACAAGTTTGACGATGTTGCCGGCCGGCTTTCCTACAAGTTTCTCTCCATGGTGGTGGACAACTTCACCAACGACGGCACCATTCGCGAGAAGTACAACGTCGTGACTCGCTCAGATGAGGTGCGCCTCACGGCCGGCTACAGAGCTAACCTCATCGGCTTTGGCTGGACAAATGGCGCGTTTCTGGTGCTGCTGCACGATCTGCCGCCCGCATTGCGCACGAAACTCGAACAGGGCGAAAGTCAGGCTGCGGCACCTAAGATGACCAGGTAAGGGCAGCCGGCGCCGGTCAGACCGGCGTGGCGGATCCGCTCAGCGCGGGAGGTTCGAACAGATTTCTGCGCATGCTTCAAGCCCACTGTGGACAAAAACAGCGACGGAATACAGGCCCGGCTACTTATTCATCTCTTCCAGGCTGTGGGTCTGCCTGGCCTGGAGCTCTTGCGAGATCTTGAATTCGTTATCGGCTGCGCCGCGGTTGCCAAGAGCCTGGTAGGCTTGCCCCAATAGGTAGTGCGCCACATAGTTATTCGAGTCCATACTGAGGGCACGTTGAGCGGCGCGAGCGCTGAGCTCGGCCTCCCCTTTTTTCAGCAGCACCTTCGCCATCAGCACATAAGGGCCGCTGGCGGTAGAGTCAAGCCAGATCGAGCGCTGCAACAAGCGCTCGGCATCATCGAATTTCTGTACGCGAGAGTAGGCATCGGCCAGCTTGTAATAAGTTGCCGCATAGGCGGGGTTGATGGCCATCTCAATTTGAAATTCGCCGATCGCCTCCGGGATCTGTGATTTGAACATGAAGAGTTCTCCCAGAAGGAAGTGCGCCAGCGGCAGCTTGGGATCGAGGGCGGCGGCTTTTTGCGCGTATTCCTCCGCAATGGGCTCAAATTCCTGGCGCAAAAGCATGCGTGCGGTGAACAGATAGCTGGCAGCAGAATCGGCAGGCTGATCAAACATGCGGCCAAACGCCTTGCGCGCCGATGGATAGTCCTTTTTCTGGATATAGGAGACACCCAGGATGTAGGAAGCGTCTACGTTGGCCACCGGATACCAGCCCTGCACTTTTTCGAGATATGGAATCGCCTCGGAGGGCCGCCCGGAGAGATAGTAGGAGAGCCCCAGCAGCTGCGCTCCCTCCTTGTCATCTGGATCCTGCGCGAGGGCTTTCTTCAGGTAATCGATGGCCTTGGGGAAATTGCTTTTCTTGTAGTAGGCGACACCCAACTCGTGGGCCAGGCCCTTCAAATCAGGATTGCTAGCGTCCAACTGCTGAAGCTCAGCGAGTGCCGCATCGCTGTTGCCATGTTCGAGCAGTTCACGAGCGTGCGCCAGCGAGGCGGAGAGCTGCAATTCAGCTGTGTGAGACGGCCGCGGAGACGCCGCGCCTTGAGGCGGCGCCTGCCCAAGAGCAGTTATGGTGCACCCTGCCAGCGTCAGTAAACCAATCCACCGAATACTTCTCATACCCATACTCCGCAAGTCCGAAAAATAATGACCATGTTCTCTACAAATTCGGGATCAATGTGCGCATGCTGATGGCGTGGCGTTGATCTGCTGCAGTAGCCGCTTGGCAGCCTGCATATCCGGATTGAACTCCAGTACACGCAGGATAAACGATCGGGCATCATCCGCCTTGCCTGCATCGCAGAAAGTCCGCGCCAGATTCATTCCGATGGTGCTGCGTGCGGGCGCTCGCCCGAATGCGTCGTCCCAAAGCTGGATAGCGTTACGCAAATTCCCCTCGCGGGCTTCGATCGCACCCAGATTGTTTGCCGCGTCAATCAAATATGGATCAACGGCAAGGGCCCGGCGATAAAGATCGCGCGCATGATCTATAGCTCCGTGCGTCTGCTCCAGGTATGCCAAGCCAGAAAGGACTACGGCATCCGGTGGATTCTGTCCGGCCGCAACTCGCAGCAGCCTCTCGGCTTCAGTCTTTGCGACAGGCATCCCGTCTTTGGCCAGAGACTCCCAGGCCAACGCCAGGTCGCGTGTATCCTGTTCCGCTTCTGGCGATGGTGGGAAAGGCTGCAGGCGTGGAGAGCGTGGTGACAGATCTTCCAGACGTGGCGCAGGTCCAGGACGCCGCGGAATGCGATGATCGGTTACCTGCGTGTGCACGATGTCGGTGCTCGATATAGCTGCCATATGACAGGCTGTGCAATCGCTCTGTTCCGCATGATGCTTGGCGCCGAAGGCCTCGCCGTGGCATGTGAGGCACTTGCCGCGAAAGTAGGAAACCCGCTCTTCCGCCGGGGGCGAAGAGTGAGGGTCGTGACAGCTGGTGCAGGACATTTTGTCCCCTGATTTCTGTTTGCACATGCTTCCAGCTAATGCCTCAACCTGGCTGACCGCTCCCAGCCCTTGCGCCTGCGGATCAATAAGCACGTAGTAACGCATATAGTCAGACAGATTGTCTCCCGGGCGATAGTCGTAAACGTGACGCCCGCGGCGCTCAATCGCCACCTTACCTTCCAGATGGCATTGCATGCAGACTGCATCCCGCCAATCCGGTACCAGCTTCGCCGGATTTACGATCGCACCTCCCTTCACGTGCGCCGCCCCCGGCCCATGACAGCGTTCACAGCTTACGCCCGAATAGGCGAATACCGGCATGTCATAGCGATTCTCGGTTCCCTTGAGCGGAGGCTTCATGCCGCTAACGTGACAATGCAGACAACTGGTGTAGGCGGGAAGGTTGAGAGGAGCTTGTCGCGCATCCTGGTACGCGGGCGCCATGTCCCAGGTGTGCTTGTTCGCATACCAGTTGACTGGTGATTCGAACAGGAAGCGGTCAACGGCGAACAGGTAACTCTTCCCCCTTCGTCCCGAACCGATGTAGTACAAGAGTTGACGCTTGCCGTTGAGTGCAGCATCTCCGGGCCGCTCGAAGGTCAACCAGGCGCGATTGCCATCAGCGTAAATCCGATAATGGACCCGGGATGGCGGATGAACGAAGTCAGCAGGAATCAGATCGTCGGTTGCGGGCCCGCTGGCATGGGCCATGGAGGTACGCTTGTAGGACTCATAGATTTTTTGGTGGCAGGGCGCACAGGCCTCATTGCCGACATAACCCGATCCGTCGGTGCTTGACGGTGCCTGGCGCGCCAGAGCGGAGATGGCAACTAAGCTACTCAACGCAATGGCGAACACTAGACCCTTCGACAGACCCTTCGACAGCCGCAGCAACGAGAACTCCCGCCTGAAATTCCCCAACAGCAAAAATTAAGGGGAGCCTGGAGGACTCCCCTTAAGTTAAACCAATTGCATGTCGCTTAGAAGAGGAGCTTCACGGCGAACGTCAGCTGGCGCATGGTCGTGCCATTCAAGATGTCCTTGATCTTCCCGTTGGTCCCGCCGCAGTCTACGCAACCACCGCCACTAGACGCGTAACCTTGCGGGCTGAAGTCTAGCGCGGGGTGATTGAATACGTTGTAGGCGTCCATGCGGAACTGAGCCGTAAAGCGCTCGGTCACGCGGAAGTTCTTCAGGACGGACATGTCATCCGTAAATACGCTCGGGCCGATCATGGAGTTGCGGCCGGCGAGACCGGTGGTGCCACAAGCCGGCAGACCCCAACCACCTGAAGTCGGGCGCGGCAAGTTGCAGGTGTTGGTTCCTACTGTCAACTCCGAGGCTGGGTAGGTTACCGCCGGAACCGGCGTGAAGAAGGTTACGGTGTGGCTGATGGGATCAAACGAACCGGTTCCTGTGCTGAAAGAACCAATCTTGTTGGGTAGGCAGGGGCCCACGTCCACTACCAGACCGCATTCCCCGAGCGATGGCGACCAGTGCATGCCGCTGCTCCAGTTCGTGGTGTTGGTGATCTGCCAACCGCCTATGGCCAGGTCCATGCCCCGACCCGCATTGCCTGCGAACCTCTTCCCCTTACCGAAGGGCAGTTCATAAGTCGCGTTCAGGACCCAGACTTTGTCGCGATTCATGTCATCCGGACCATAGGCTGTACGCGGAGCTGTGGCATAGAGCGGTCCCGAGATGGAGGTGGTGCCGTCCACGCTGTAGTTGAAAGCCTTCGACCAGGTGAAGTGAGTAATGAACTGCAAGCCTTGCGAGAAGCGCTTATCCAGTCTCACTTGCAAGGCGTTGTAGTTGGCGCTGGCATCGTTGCCGAAGTAGTTGCCCATAAGGCCCGCGCTGCAGCATGTCAGAGGGGTGCCGGCGGCAGTCAGGAAATTGGGGTAGGTGAATGCATTGATGAACGGCCGCCGCTGATCGATGGGCACGTTGGCGACGAAGTTCGGCGCCGTACCCGCCGTGGTTACGATAGCCGAACCCGGCCCGTACGCCGGTGGATTCAGGTCATAGGCCGGACCGTTGCCTGCGAATACGTGTGTGCCTTTGTTGCCGATGTAAGCCAGCTCCAGGGTCATGGTGTTAGTTAGCTGGTGCTGCAACGAGACATTCCAGGCATCAAGCGTTGGCAGCCGCTGGTATGTCGGCCGTATGCGGGGCTGAACGTTACTGCCCGGGCTGAGGACAATGGCACCGGGGGTGTTGCACGCAACGAATGCGCCACCCGCGTTCTTGCACACGGGCGCTCCACCCAAAGGCAACACCCCGTCAGATGGAATCGGCGGGAACGTGTACACCGGTGGTCCCTGTGTAAGCGTAAACGCCGGGAAGAACGAGTTGTTGACGTTAGACGCGAAGCCATTATTGGCGATGTTGTTGCTGGCGGTTACGTCCTGGTTGACCAGCACCGGCAGATTCTGGGTAACGGCATGACCGAAGTTAGAGCCGAATACTCCCATATCGAAGCTGCGGCCATAACCCATGCGGATCACAGTCTT